>JBHLPG010000314.1:0-4649 GCA_048939725.1 Promethearchaeota archaeon
GGCAAACGTAATGAGTCCTTAATACTCCCTCAAAATTCAAGCGTTTCAATGACTTTGGATAACCTCTATACCATTACGACGGTAGAATTTGAAGAATCATACGAGGAAGATGAAGTCTATATTGATGATCTCAAAGCAACAAAAGCTGAATCTAGGAGAGTTATCGAGCATCTTATTTACCTCAAAAATAAGGGAATTTTTAAACATATGAACTTCTGAACTTCAATTAATTTGAGAATTTCCTAAATAGGATAATTTCTACTAACGCGTTTCGTCAAAGTAATTGCTTCATACTCACAGGTACGGACACATAATCCGCATCCCACACAATTTTTAGGATTATAGTGCAAAATTTTATTTTTTATTTCTCTGGCTTTAAAATGACACCTTTCAACACACTTTCCACAATTTGTACATCTTAACTCATCATTAATTGTTATAAAGTTACTAGCGATGGCAACTTTTGAACTGTATTGAATGACATCGTTAAGCATTAAACAGCAACACGTACAACAATTACATATGACATAGAAATACTCCGATGTCGGAGCGGTTATTAATTGGTGAACTAAACCTTTTTTATCCGCTGCGAGAAGGACAGCCTTTATCTCTTCATAGTTGCTACCCTTCAAAGGAGTTCTTTCTTTTAATTCAGCTAACTTTTTTGCTGTGCCAATATGGATGCATGTCCAGAGATCGTGTGTACAAACTGATGTTTCTGACTTTCTCCTTTCTGTAGAACGACAATAACAATAACCAAGTGCGACGGAAGGCATCCTTTGAATAATTTCTAAGATTTCTTCTGTAGGAGAGATGCAATGGGTCGTGTTAATGTTTATATTTAATGGAATCACCCGACTTCCATAAAATAACGCGAAATATTTCATAAAACCGTCGTAAAAACCTCGAAAGAGATATTTATCTATTTTTTTAACCCCTTCAAGAAGAGGAACTTCAATAAATCCAAAAATAGAACCAAAAACCTTTCCCCACTTAGAATTGTTTGATAATTTAGAGATTAAGGTTCTAGAGGCAGGCATCTCACTCTCAACATTATTCTCAAAAAGGTTCAATGGTTTTTTTAATAACAATTCCCCGTTTTTCTAGTTCTTTTGTGAAAATATTAAATGGAATGTCATTCACTGGGGAAAGAATGCCTTTTTTTGTTATATTTCCATTTCCTATCAATTTAGCACCGATACTTACTGTATAACCTACAGTTCGACTCATTGCAGTAAATCCTGTAGTCAAATCACGTTTATCAATTAATTGATAGACAATCCGAGTTTTTTCACCATTTTTCTTTCCTATAAGCTCTATTAGTAAAATTGCGAGATCTTCTTCGTTTTCTTCTAACTGAATATGGGGTTCTATTACCTTTGCCAGAAATTTCCTACGATCAATTACTTTTCCATCAAGCTCAATAGGTTCATCATCCAGTAAGTGAAGATCCACCAGCTTTTTCCAAAATGCACAATGGCCAGGCCACCTCATAGTATATCTCCCCATCTCTTTGATCGATTTGAATTCGTCCGACTGTTGATCAATTCCAATTGAAGGAAGATATCGGAGAACATCCCCATTTGGAAAGGCTTCTAACTTTCCAATATCTTTGATAGTGATTTCATGAATGTTTTCTTGATTAAATAACTCATTTCCTTCAAGTGGAACAACCTTCCCATTCCTAATTATTCTAGCACTCCGAAAATAGGTAGACAAAACCCCTTCCAAACTCCAGGTAACTTTATAATTTATTGGATTATCTGCAGCTTTGAGAGTTGGAATACCAGCACCGTAGCTATTAATTACTTCGATTTCTTTCATCCCCTTAATTGCCTGTCCCAATAAAACAAGATCAATTCCTGGGTCTAACCCAAATTCAGGTAGAACAATGATCTCTTTACGTTCAGCTTCTGCTGCCAACTTTTTTATCTCTGGAGAGACAGAAAGTGTATTTATAAGGTTAATACCATATTTAATAGCAGTTTTAGCGATTTTATTCACAAAGGGAATAGGAAGCAGATCAATAACTAAATCAGGCTTTAAATCCATAAGACGATTGATATTCTCCTGATCATTTGCATCTATGAACTCGCATTGAACTTTTGAATAATGTTTTGTTTCTACCAGTTGCTTTAATGCTTCTATATCGATATCAGCAGCAATAATCTCTGTCACACTATCATTATTAACAAGGTCGTGGAGAGCAACTTTTCCCTGTAAACCCACGCCTAGAAGAAGAACTTTCATGTGTGAGAGTTCTGAGAATTCCTTAAAATCTTTTTATACTCTTTTTCAAAATAAGGATGAAAGAAGATGATTGATCCAAACGAATTCATTTCAATCATAGAAACTCATTTTCAGTATATATCTGGCGTCCCATGTTCATATTTCAAGGAATTTCTAGCTCATGTGACTTCTCATCAGTCAGAAACTCATCTTATACACATTTATGCCACAAGAGAAGACGAGGCGGTAGGGATAGCTTCGGGGGTCGCTTTATCAGAAAGGAAAGCTATTGTTTACATGCAGAATAGTGGTTTAGGAAACATAGGTGATGCATTAACATCATTAGCTCAGCTCTACAAGCTTCCTATGTTATTGTTAATTAGTTATAGGGGATTAGAACTGGATAGAGATTTTCCTGAACATTCGCTTATGGGGGAAGTAAATGAGTCTGTTTTGAAGGCGTTAAGGGTACCTTACTGGAAATTAACTGAAGAAGATTGGAAAAATGATGTCAAAATTGCGGTTGAAACTATGGAAGAGACTTCAGCCCCTGTAGCTTTACTTGTGGAAAAAGGAGTGTTGTGCCAATGATGAAAGGATATGATGTAATCTCAACTTTAACTGATTACATCAGCGATAATGACATCGTAGTAAGTTCTAATGGAAATATTAGTAGAGAGGTTTATCATTTTCTTCTCAAACCGCAAGTGTATCTCAGAGGTTCAATGGGATTACCAGTTGCGGTCGGATTGGGCTTAGCTTTAGCCAATCCATCCAAGAAAATCATTGTAATCACTGGAGATGGAAACTTCCTGATGGGATTAGGCTCTATGACTACAGCTGCCTATTACAAGCCAGAAAATCTGAAAATACTAATACTAGACAACTCCCAATATTTCACGACTGGAGGGCAACATACTGTTTCATCAACAATTAATTATAAGCAATTCCTCGACTCCTTGAATGTTGAATATTATAGTTCCATTGAAGCTTCTTACTCTTTGATAAAGCAAGAACTATCAGGATTCCTCAATTCAAAAACATTCAGTGTCCTTCATTTAAAAATTCAGGGAGGGAAAAGTGATTTACCAAATATACCTTGGCATCCTGAACATATTACCAAGAACTTTCTCCTTAGATGGCATTGACATTTTAAGTCATTGAAGCTAATATTTCTAGAAGAAGCCTAACGGAAAAACCTATGATCAACATCACAAAACCATATCCAAAACAAATGAAAAACACAAGTAAGAACGCATCAGATTGTGTCACATCCAAAATAAGATTTGTGGGGACGATAGATAATACTGCAGCCCCAATAACTGCTATTATAATCGAACCACCAATAAAAAGTATGATTTCTATAAGGGTTAGAGGTTCATCCGCGGCATCAGTATCAGTTTCTTGGGTATTATCAGTCGAATCAGGTGTTTCATTATTATGCATATCTAATATTCCTCCAATTACTAATTTTTAAGCTTGCAGCTGAACTTTACGCATATTTACTGTTACATATTTCCTTAAGTACATACCAAGTTGAACTTTTCTTTTAAAAAATGAGTCATTACGGAATACATTACTTCGAAACGAAGTGTATTAACTTTTTGAAAACCCGCCATGATGGAATTCGATACTATAGTTAATATTCATCTTCTCACAGTAATCTCGAATCTCTGTTTCTACCGCATCCCAATAAGTTCTATCTTTGCGAATTTCTTGGTATTTAGACAATAGCTTTGGATAATTTTCCTTTATAATTTTCATTATTCTTGGAATATTATGTGGTCTGAAGTTTAAATTCTCAAACATGTAATTATGAGTGTAATCAACTGTTTCTTTAATGATTGCACGAAAATCAGTAATCTCTGGAAAAAATGGGGAGACGAAAGTATAGGTAGGTATCCCAGCTTCTGAAATAGTTCTGATAGCCTCTAATCGATCTGAAGGTCTCGAAGCGCCTCGCTCAATTTTTCGAGCAAAAGTCGCATCTAATGTGCTTATTGATATTCCTACTTCAATATTTTTGAGTTTTTTAAACAAATCAATATCTCTAGTGACCAATTTGGATTTCGTGAGAATTGAGATTACAGCATCGGTTCCAATAAGTCGTTCTAAAATTCGACGAGTATTTTGATATTTTTTTTCAAGTGGTAGGTAAGGATCTGTTACAGAACTCAGTAAGATCCTCTTCCCTTGATATTTATCAGGTTTAATCTTTTCAACATTAAACTCTTTTATGTCTAAAAATTCACCCCAATGGTCACCTTTGTGACCTGTAAATCTAATCATGAATTCAGCATAGCAATAGATACACCCATGTTGACAACCAATATAGGGATTGATGACATAATCAATAGATGGGATATTACTCTTGGTGATAATAGATTTAGCTTCACGAAAATTAACTTTCAATCTGAAAT
>JBHLPG010000315.1:0-4644 GCA_048939725.1 Promethearchaeota archaeon
GGTAAATTTTTTTTTGCGTTGGTTGTTAACTCATGTGAACTTTTTTTTAACTGTTTAATTAATTAGTTGAAAATTCATTTTACCGTCAAAACTTAAATGTCCTTAAATCAAAAGTCTTAATCAGTGAGAGAAATGAGCGAACTAATTGTGGAAATTGATTCACTCTCTAAGGATTATCAAAGTGGTGAAATTACGGTCCGAGCCTTAAGTAATGTAGATTTACAAATTAAAAAAGGGGAGTTTGTAGTAATTCTTGGGCCTAGTGGTTCTGGAAAAACAACATTACTCAATTTAATTGGAGGAATTGATGTGCACTCTAGCGGTTCAATCAGGGTCAATGCTAGAGAAATTACGAAGTTAAAGGAGAATCAACTTACCGAATTCCGGAAAGAAGATGTTGGATTCATTTTTCAATTCTACAATCTTATCCCAACGCTCACAGCTGTTGAAAACGTAGAATTAGCCGCACGATTGAAATTTTCTCGGCATTTGGCCTATGAACAATCCTTAAAGATGTTAAAAACAGTTGATATGGAGGATAAAGCAGGTAAATTCCCATCACAACTGTCTGGAGGAGAACAGCAGAGGGTGGCTATAGCTCGAGCCCTTGTTAAGGAACCAAAAATCGTTCTAGCAGATGAACCAACTGGGAATCTTGACACGGAGACAGGTGAGCGTGTACTGACGGAAATGTTAAGAATATGTAAAGAAAAGGGAACAACTTTCTTAATAGTCACACATAATGTCGCAATCTCAAAGCTTGCAGATTATATTGTTTATTTGAAAGACGGGCAGATTTTTGGCACTTCAGATGTTTAAGTAGGAGGGAGTAAAAGTTTGTTACTTGTACGCAAAATTTTCCGAGATCTCTGGAAGAACAAAACCCGCTCTGTACCAATTCTAATACTAATAGCGGTTAGTCAAGCAGCTAGTATCTTATACATTGAAATAGGTGTAATTATGGATGTAAGCTGGCAACAATATTACCAAAAAGGAAAAATTGGAGATATTTGGATTGATACAGTCCCTATTTCTCCCGCTGAATTTAATGAATCAGTTATCTCCAATTGGCAGCAATCCTACCCTATTAAAGCTGTTCAACCACGGTTATATTTTCAAGGTCAAATATTGGTACAAAATGAAAAGATCCCTGTTGAGGTGATCTCTTTTCCTTCAAATGATTCTGAATCTGTTATTAACAGTCTCATAACAAAAGATGGAAGTTACTTCACTGATTATTCTGACCTCAATGGGGTGTATATAGAACAATCACATTTGGAATTTCATGGTTTGGAGAATACTAAAGAGATTCCTCTCACAATTGATTTTGGATACGAATCGAAGGATTTGAATCTGACAATTCTAGGAGGAGCCTTTAGTCCTGAATACCCAATGAAAGCAGGTGAGGGAGGTTCTCAACAACAGTTCGAATTCTCAGCAACATTTGCTCAATATTTAACTATGAGTATCTTTCTAAGAACAGATTACCTACAAGAAGAAATATTCCAAGGGGAGGAGATCTATAATCAAATTTGTATTTCCCTAGTTGATAGAAGTGATAGTGGATCTTTTATTCACTATTTACAGACCGATAAATCACCTTTAAATTTATACACCATTGATGTAAGAAAATATCCCGCGTTAATTGAGGATATGGCTTTTATGATGATCTGGGTGGGATTTGGAGTAGCATTCTTCTTTCTGATAATTTCGATGTTTCTAACCTATACGATTGTGAATCGCTTTATAGATGAGCAAAAACCACAAATTGGGGTTATGAAATCATTAGGATATTCGAACAAGTATCTCCTAGTAAGAACACTATTCTATGGCCTGATTTTGGGTTCAGTAGGATCTATTCTCGGAAATTTTATTGGAGGATCCATGGGGATAGTTCTTGCGGATCTTGCACTAAAATCTTGGCTTTCTCTCCCATATATTGTAATTGTATTACCAATAGAAGAGTTTATGGTATTATTACTAATTACAATCATAATTTCCTTAATTGCATGTTATGTTTCTGCTCGTAGAATATTGAGAATTTCTCCGCGAGCAGCCATTCAACCAGTCATTTTGGAGAGGAATATCTCCACTTTCATTTTGGAAGACATTTTTCAAAAAATATTTCGATTTCGTCTATCTGTTCCCGCAAAATATTCAGTTCGTAATGCTTTCATTAATCCTAAAAGGACCATAACAACCATTATCTCACTACTTATGGCTGTTGCTCTTGTTGGAGGAGTACTGACAATTGTTGCAAGTGTCTTCGAGGGAGGATCATTAATGTTTGAATCAGAAAATTGGGATGCGCAAATTACTCTTACATATTCCCAGCAATTTTCAGAAGTTGAATCCGATATACTAGCTCAGATTGATAATCCTGAATCACTAACACTAGAACCTATGTTAATTGATTTCGCTAAAATTAGAGAAACATCTGATAATAGTATCATTTGGACGAAGATCACCTTTTTTGGGTTACCTACTAAACCAAGCTTAAAGTTACTTGATCAAAACTCAATTGGTTTTGTGAGCGAGTATTCGGCAATGGTTTCCCCCGATCTAGCTAAACAACTCAAGTTAGTAGTTGGGGAAGAGTATTTATTACTCGGACGAAATGGAACACAGCAGATAGTTAATATCCAAACAATCCTACCCCAACATCATGTTTCAAGTTTTTATATCCCCATATCATTAGGTAATTATCTTTCGTTTGGAAATAGCACAACTCAAATGGTAAATAGCATTCTTCTTGCAGGACTATCATCTGAGGATGATATCGAACCATTAAGTAGAGAATATTCGGTGATCTTAAAATCTGATTTGATAAATCAAACAGAATCTTGGCATATGATGATGAGTTCGATCTTATTTGGTGTTCTATTTCTAGTTCTAATAATCGCGGGTATGATAATTTACTCCATTATGTCTATTAGTGTTGCTGAACGTAAAGATGACCTTACTATAATGAGATCAGTAGGAATAAAAAATAGGAGTATTTACCTATGGGGATTAATTGAAGTTGTAATTTATTCGTTATTAGCTAGCATAGGTTATTTTTTTGGATTCTATATATCTACTTGGTACATGGATGTGCTCCAACAACTTATGCAGCAACCACAAGGAGCGTTCAACCTTTCATTCATACATTATATGTCAGCACTAAGTTTTGGATTTCTAGCAGCAGCTTTAGGACAATTCTTTGCACTGCACTACGCACTAAAACAGAGAATTGCTATTGTTACAAAAGAGAAGATGTTTGGTTAAAATTTTAATCCTTATTGAGTAATTTGTATTTCCTCATGAGGGATATTCGCCTTCGACACTACGATTTTTATTGCGGGATTACTCCCTAGCCAAAGTGCTTTGTATACTACCTTTGTTTTTACTTTGAGAATCCTGAAGATGTCTAATGCCTCATTTAGAATGAGTGGAGGAATATTATGCAATTTGTTTTGAGCTAGAGATTTATCAAACAGGTTTATCTGAGCTTGAGGATCATTGATGTTAACATCAAGGTTAGATTTAATAATTACCAATCGTTTAAGTGCATTTAATGAAGATCTAGAGATATCCTTACTTATTGGATCCCCTTGCTTTAGTTTTTCTTCAATTAACTTCAATTTCTGAACATCAATTTGAAAGGGGGAAAGTAAAGCTAATGGAAAACGATGACTAATCACCTTTTCTGCAATAGGCCCTACAAAGTCTTCATCAACAACCCCCAGTTCATTCAGGATAATCTTCTCTTCAAATTCCCTTGCTATTGAAATAAATGCAGATTTAATATATTCTGGGGGTTTCTTTTTCAAAAAGAGGAAAATTCTAAATGAAGGGGAAGAAATAATCTGGATCTGAACTTTATTCTTTTCAATAATGCTAGTTTTGATATTATCCTTCGTTTGGTTGTCAAATAAATCAGAATCCCTTTCAAGGAAGAAATCGACTATATCTGATTGAAAAGATTCTAAAAAGGAATCGATACCAACCGAAAGACCGCTTAACACATCTTGTACCTCACTAGTGGATCGATACATGATATTACTAACATTATAAACAGGAAGTCCTACAGCAGTTGTCACGAGGATCAGATAGGTGTTTAATAAAGAATCTAATTTCTCACGAGATTTGCTAATCTCTGATAGCGTCTGTTTCTTCCTTCTTTGGTAAATTTTCGATCCTGTATAAAGGGTAGAAATGACCAAAATTGTCCCAAGGATAGCAATTATCACAGTAGAAATGACAGAAATAATATCAAATCCTGATGAGATGGTGTAAGAATAGGAATATTCACCAGTAAGTGAAGGAGTGGCATCCACCTGATCATCTAAATCAAAAGCTTCAATTTGCCAAGTCAAAATCCCGCTTTCTGATAGTACTAATGCGTACACATAGTGGGTTTGATTGAAAGTCATTAAAAATTTTTCCTTCTGTATTTCTGAAGCATATCCTCCATTTACTGTCTTCGAGGAGTACTGATAATGCAAATAAACTTCAGAGACTCCCGAACCCCAATCTGATACGTTTGCCCAAACAAGTATCGTGGACGTATTAATTTCATTCACACCAGTAGAATGAATTACAGGAGCCCAATAATCCAACATTTGAAAGGATTTAGAACTACATTGAACTGGATTATAATAA
>JBHLPG010000316.1:0-1211 GCA_048939725.1 Promethearchaeota archaeon
ACCAGCTACAAAGAGTTGACGGCGGATTCGGAGCAACAGTATTAAGTCAAGAATCCCGATTAGATTCAACCTACTTTGCAATAAGCACTCTAACATCTCTAAACATTCCTTTGGACCGATATGTAAAAGCAACTGATTACCTCCTAACATTCGAAAGGATTGATGGAGGATTTGGAAACTACCCTGGAGACGAATCAACATTAAGAACCACCTTTGATGCAATATTAGCTCTAAACTTGATAGGAAAAGATCCCCTGGATAAACCAGCCGTAATTTCCTTCTTGAACGCATATAGACGATCTGATGGAGGATTTGGAGTAGGTGAAGTATCTGACGTAGAATCAACATATAGAGCAGTATTTTCATTAAAACTTCTCAGTCACCCCATAGAAAACCCGAATCTAATAATTGAATTTCTAAAGTCAGCACAAAATCTTGATGGCGGCTTTGGTTGGAGAGAAGGTTACACTTCCCGAAGTGCAAACACATACAGGGCTATATACGGTCTATACCTTTTGGGCGCAGAACCAACCTACAAATATGAAGCCATAAATTTTCTGCAATATCTACAAAATCCTGATGGCGGTTTTGGAAACTATTTAGGAGAAGGAGACTCTGATATGGGCTCCACATATCGAACGATAAATGCATTAGCTTTACTGGAAGTTAACCCAAGAGATCCATTAAGCGCAATTAATTTTATAAAAGAATCACAAAACAGTGATGGGGGGTTCAAAAGAAGCCCAAATGAAGTTTATCCAGAAGATATATCTTTAAACATTTTCACATACGATGCCGTTAGAGCTCTGAACATATTAGGTGAAAAGCCTAATGATGTCCAGGCACTTAATGGCTACCTTGATGCTTTGAGAAATCCTGATTTTGGATTTGGTACTAACATATTTTTTACATCAGGCGTTGACACAACTTTCACAGCAATATACACGCTTTTTCTGAATAATCCTACACTCTTCAATAATTCTCCAGCTCTTTCAGATTATCGAATTGAACCAACAGAAGGGTATTCTAATACAACCTTCACCTTTTATGTGAATTATACAGATATGGATAAACAATTACCCACAGAAATCTTTCTTAGACTCAATGATGAACGAATTTCGTTAGAACCGCTTTACCCTACAGATTATGCTGTATCAAACGGAAAAATCTATTATTGTTCCACAAAACTTCCTGTAGATTCCTACAGTTAC
>JBHLPG010000316.1:1221-4641 GCA_048939725.1 Promethearchaeota archaeon
AAGCGACGGAATTACAACGGTTGAAACTGAAAAACTGAACCTACAAATAAAATCCTATGGAAACGCTCCGAATCTTGAAAATTGTAGGGTAGGACCAGATATCGGTAGCCTTGATTCCACATTTACTTACTCCGTAATCTATAAAGATGCTGACGGGGATCTACCTGAATACGTAAAGATCCAAATTGACGATAACTCATATGAATTGCCCTTAATTAATGATGGAAATCCCACAAAAGGTATTGAATATAGTTATTCTACAAAACTTGTAGAAGGTTTTCACAAATTCAGATTTTTAACTTCTGATGGAATGAATACTGTAACAAGTCCAGAATTTATTGGCCCAGCTGTCTCAGATCAAACTCTAATACGCCCTGATGAAAACACATTCTTTAAGATAAGTGAACTAATTCATGGACGACTTGGGAAGACAATCACAATTGATGATGTATGGTTAGATCTATTAAATGGAACTTATGTTTGGGCAGTGAACATAGATGGATACGATGACGTCATTTATGTAAACAGGAATGGGGATGCTCTAATCAGTGATATCGATCCGTCTGGTTTCGGGATTCTGGATCCAATATTTATACTTGCAATATCTGGCATTGCAGTTGTAGTTCTCCCAGTAATTGTTTTTTATCTGAGGAGGACTCGCCATCCCTAATCTGAAACAGATTGGTCCAATCATTCTTTTTTTCCTGTTGATGTTTGCTATTTCTCTAATTATTAGAGATAATATGTTCATGATTTATCCAATTTTACAGCATTCCAAACTTTTCTTTCAACTAATGGTGGGTGCAACCATTCTTGCTTTTATTAGAAATGTAGTGGGTGTTAGAACTTTTGGAGTGTTTGCTCCTGTTATAGTATCTTTTGTTTTCTTAAGAGCTGGTTTGATATGGGGATTATTCCTTTTTGTTAACATTTTTTTAATATCTTTAGTGGCTAGGGCTGTTTTTGAACCATTAAAACTGTCTACTTCCAACAGAATAGCAATAACACTAACTATTGTTGGAATTTATATGTCCTTGATCGAGATGGTAGGAGAAGCATACCACATAAAAGAGTTGGAATTCTCTATACTTTTTCCAATCTTAATCACATCATGGTTAGGAGATAGATTCGCTAATGAAAAAAATGAAAGAGGTTGGTACTATCCCACCTCAAAACTCTTCTGGACTACGTTGGCAGTAGTAGTAGCATATCTTTCTATCAGTTATGAACCATTAATTTTCTTCATCATCGCCAATCCAGAGACTTGGTCTCTCTTGATTCTCATTAACATATATCTAGGAATTCGGGTCAAATTTCGATTAACCGAGCATTTAAGATTCAGAAAAATCTCAAATCCAGAAAAGGATATCCTAACTTTAAACACTAGAAATAGAGACTTTGTTGGAAAATATAATCCAAGAAACATTTTTCCTGAAATCGAGAAAGCTAAACTGAAAGAAAAGCTTCAGAGAGCAGGTGTTCCGGTTGCCCAGGAAATTTTCGTTGTAAAAAACAAAAAGGATCTTGAAACCTGTAAGCAAATTCTTTCAAATAAACATAGTTTCGTAATTAAACCTTCAAAAAGTTATGGTGGAGAAGGAATTCTTATTATTAAAGGCAAAAATGAAAGCGAATACCTTTCTTCTAATGGGTACTCGTTAGATTTGGACCATATACTTAACCATATTTCTCAAATCTTAGATGGACAGTATTCCACAGATCAAAGCGATACCGTTTTAATCGAAGAACTAATAACTCCCGATCCATTCTTTGAGAGAATTTCATATTCGGGATTACCTGATATCCGTGTAATAGTTCTGAAAGGGTTTCCGATAATGACGATGATGAGATTACCAACAAAACAATCGAATGGAAAAGCTAACCTTCACATGGGAGCCGTTATAGTTGGAATCGATCTCGCTACTGGAATAACCAAAAAAGCGCTTTATTTTGGAAAAAACATTGAAAAACATCCAGATACAACCGAGCAATTATTGGGGTTCGAAATCAAAGATTGGACAACCATTTTAGAGATAGGAGCTAAAGCTCAAGTAACCAGTGGGTTAGGTTACGCCGGAGTAGATATAGCCGTTGATAGGAAAAGAGGACCCCTTGTTTTAGAAGTAAACAAAAGACCCGGATTAGAGATACAAAATGCGAATGCGGATGGCCTTCTGAGAAGACTAAAATTTGTGGAAACCAAACTCTCAAAATATGAAAATTATGAACCGACACAAAAAGTTGAACTCTCTATAAAATGGGATCAACAAAAATGGAGGTCTGAAAAATGAAGAGATTTTTTTTACTTTTCGTTTTCCTTTTCACTCTCATCCCTCCAGTATTTGCGGAATCATATTTTGTTTCCTATTCGGTGACAACATATGACCTAAGCTACGTGGTGACTGTTCAGAACCTCGGTCCTTCTGACGCCATCGATATTCCCTTGAGAGTAGCTCTTTTGAAAACTTGGGAACCTCATCAAATTGTTCATAGCATCTCAATAACGCCAGAACCATCCGAAAAATACACAGACTTTCTGAACAATTCATTCGTCATGTATCATATAGACAGTCTTGCTCCAGAAGAGGAATTCGAGGTAAGGATCTATGCTATTATTGAAGTGTATGGTATTGACTATAGTATTGAACCTAAACTTGTTGGAGCTTATGATGTTGATGATTTCAACTATAAGACCTTTATTGAACCCTCAAAATTGATTGAGTCTGACGATCCTCAAATTCAAGCCGAAGCCCGTAATATATTAAATGATAGCAATACTCTACTGGATACTATTTTCAAAACATACAATTGGATAATAGACAACATAGAATATGAGAAAGTCCCTGGTGAGATAGGAGCGTTATATGCATATAAGAATAGAGAGGGAGATAGTGCTGAATTTGGTAACTTGTTCACCGCGCTTTTAAGAGCTAATAACATTCCCTCCCGACGTATATCAGGATGGGGAGGAACCCTAGATGAAGGAAATAATTATACAACTAGACAAGTAGCTCATGGTTGGGCAGAATTTTACTTGCCAAATTATGGCTGGATTCCCTCTGATCCCACATTTGGTCGCCTTCACAGATGGGATAATTTCGCGAAAGCTGATGATAAACATATTATCCTTACTAAGGGTTCAGATATTCACTTTTTCACTCGGGGACAATATAGCGAACCCTTTGGTACAACTGAAGTGCTTACAGACTATAACATAATTATTCATAAAAAGAATGTGAACTTTATATCAAATGAACGAAATGCTGTGTTGACGACTTTCTTCGTAATTCCAATCGTATTTTTATTTTGGGCAAATGTGTTCGTAAGGGGATAGAGGTTGAATTGAGGAATTAAGCAATCCGACTTAGCGATTTACCGGGCTTGCCAAAATACAAACCAATCTTATAATACTGACAGACG
>JBHLPG010000317.1:0-4636 GCA_048939725.1 Promethearchaeota archaeon
TAACTGGAATCTTCTTATGTTCAGGAGAAGCTTCCAATCCTGAAGACCGTCCAGAAGTGATTCAAAAATATTTGGTAGATGTATTCAGAGAATACGGGTTAAATCTGGGTGAAAATATACTTTATGATGCTTTTGGAGGAGTATTTGATCTTTCAAAAACCTCTAATCTAAGTTGGATGAATAGGAGAATGTTAAAAATGGTCGCTGGTGAGGATCCAAACATTGTCCTAAATGAAAGAAAGGATTATCGTAACTGGGACCAAATTAACGCGTTTTTGGCCACCTTTATGAGGAAATTGAATTAGAATGAAGGCATCGAGAGTAACCGTTTCCACTTTTGGAGCTATTATTGGGATAGCTGGGATTGAGCATGGCGTTGGCGAGATTCTTCAGGGAAATAAGGCACCTGAAGGACTTTATATCCAATCCTGGCCTGTTGCTGATAATCCTTTGTATGAAGTTTTATCTGGTGAACCTGCTTTTACGATAGTACCCAATCTTTTTCTAACTGGAATTCTTGCGATTATTGCTTCTATCGTTCTAATTATTTGGGCAATACTCTTTATCGAAAAAAAGCATGGTGGGCTAATTTTTCTATTACTAAATTTCGTGGGTATGCTTGTTGGAATTGGCGTGGCTGGGCCAATCCTCATTGGTATCATTACAGGCTTAGTGGGAACTAGAATAAATTCTCAAGTAACCTGGATGAATGAACACGTTTCTGCGAGAGATTTTCTCTCAAAAGTTTGGATATACATCTACATTGTGAGTGTATGCAGCTGGTTCTCCTTATGGCCAGGACTCATTATCCTAGGGCTTTTTGTAAGCGTGATTGACCCATTAATAGTAATTGGCTTAGCCTTGCTAAGCTTTGTATCATTTATACTGACTATTATATCCTCATTCGCTTATGATAGTGTTGAAAACTAAGTTTTTCATTTAATCTATTATAGATTCTCCCAAATCTTCTTCAAAGCATTTTCACTATATTGTTTGACCCAATACTCAATACAATCCTCTAAAACAAGTCCAGCAATAGCAGAGGGTCTAATTCTCAGAATATCTGCGTATTTTTCGAGTTTTTCTCGCACCTCACTTGGTATTCGTACTGAAATGACTGCAGTCTTCGTCATGAATAACGCCTGTGCTTCAGAAAAGTTGGAACGTATATGAGTCTTTTTCTTGAGGAAAAGTCCCCCTGGTAGAGCTTAATTAAGTTCATTAAGCAATAATGAATAATTAATCTTATCTAAGATCTTCCAGATTGAATGGCTTTGAAAAAGTAAGAAAAAGCTGAATATAGGTAGCAAAACAAGCTGAGCAGCCATTGCCAAGATGTAGATATCTGAAGAAATTAGTAAGCCTAAAAATCCAATTAAATCACCTGACTGATATACCAAAAATGCAGCTAGCATAATTAATAAGTGAGTAGATAAAGCAAATTCAGGTTTCCTATCATAAAACTTCGTTCGTACGTTTCGAAGACGAATTAAGAGCAATATTACCATTATATCAACCAGAAAAGTAAAGACATAAAGACTGAAGAAAGATATTGTATCTAGAACTTCATTTTCTACAAATGTAGAAGCCAATATCCATCCAATAAATAATGGTGGGATAATCGGAAGGTATTTCTCAATAAAATAGAGGCGGTTTGAGGAAATATTTGTGTAGACTAAAGTAAACTCTAAGGATGTCAGTAACATGAAAATTATTACGATTTTCAACAAAAAGGGTAGCTCCATCAAACCAAGGTCTTGAAACGCTTCAGACATAACTTCAGGTAAGAAAATAGCGAACAATCCTGTAATGAAAAGTGTGGTGGCAAATAGAAACAAGACGAGCGTCACGTGAAGAAAAATATCATCTTGGGTTTTCTTATAAAGCGGAACTGTGAAAAGTCCTGAAAAAAATAACAGGAAAGAACTTATTAAAGCGAGTAATCCAGCGATAATAATTGCAATAGTCATATATTTAACCTCTGATTTTCCTTCAAATACTGCTTTGACTAATTCATTTTTAAATATGTGTAAGCTTTGTAAGCGTCCCTTACATTGATGTATTTGTAATGAAAATACACTAAGGTTTTAATATTACCTGAATAAAGTGAAAATTAGTAAGTAACATGGTGATTAAAAGAAAGTTCATTACTGAAAACTTTTTAAGTTTGGATGAAATAGTAATGAATGATACTTTTATTCTGTAAAATATTTCCCAAAATTAGATAAGTTTAGGAAATACGACTGATGATAGAATTATTAGGTATTGAAAAGTATTATCAGATGGGAGAAATTACTGTAAAAGCTTTAGATGGAGTTTCCTTTGATATCGATCAAGGGGAGACTGTGGTATTACTAGGCCCATCAGGAAGTGGTAAGACGACCTTATTGAACCTTGTTGGAGCACTAGATAGACCGACAGGCGGTACAATTAAGATTAATGGAACTGATGTCACTCAATATAACCGTCGTCAACAATTCACATTTCGTCGAAACACAGTCGCATTCATCTTCCAAACGTTTAATTTGTTCCCTACATTATCCGCACTAGAGAATGTTCAGTTTGTTGCTGACCTTGGCCAGATAAAGAAGAGTAGACAAAAATCCGTTGAAGCACTGAAAGCTGTTGGTCTCGAGGATCGAATTCGTCATTTCCCTCATCAGCTCTCTGGAGGCGAACAACAACGAGTGGCGATCGCACGTGCTTTAGTAAAAGAGGCCCCTATCATTCTAGCGGATGAACCAACAGGTGAATTAGATTTTAGAACAGGAAAACAAATATTACAGCTCTTATTGAACCAACAAAACAATGGTACCACGGTTCTTTTGGTCACACATAATCGTGAGATTGCCCGTATCACCGATCGTGTTATTGAGTTGCACTCTGGAAAAGTAGCTGAAGATGGACTCCCCAAGAATGGCAAAGTTTCCATTGAAAACCTTCGTTGGTGAAAAACATGAGTAATTTTTGGCTACTCCTTAAGTGGTCTTTCAGGGATTTGAAACAACGGAAAATTCAGGTGTTAGCTATCGCAATAATCATAGGCCTTGGCACTGGGATGTATACGGGTTTAAGCAGCTCTACCCCCTGGAGACTACGAGCATTTGAAGAAAGCAATAAAGATCTAAATATGTTTGACCTAAAAATGAGTTTGCTTCCTGGAAGCTGGATACCCCAATCGGAGCTTTCTTCTGCTCTTCAGAATGTATCGCATAATGATTGGATCACTGCCTTGGAATATCGAATAAGTTTTCCCACAACAGTTAATGCCTCTACTTCTAATCAGACCATTTTGGTGAATGGCCGTATCATTGGGATCAATGTTTCTGATGGGTCTCAAAATTTGGATGTTAATGGTATTCACATTACAGATGGACGACACATTAAATCAACAGAGACAACAGAGAAAATTTGCCTTGTAGAAAATAACTTTGCTAGTTATTATGACTTGAAACCGAAGAATCAGCTGCTTACCATCGCGGGAGGCATTGAACTATCTTTCATTGGAACAGCACTTACCCCTGAATATTTCATGGTAGTTGAAGAAAATATGGTCTTTGCGCAATCAACTTTTGCTGCTCTATTCGTCCCTCTTGAAACAGCCCAAGGAATTCTTAACCAAGCGACAGGTTTACCTCTTGGATATGTAAATGAAGTTGTTTTGTTATTAAAATCTGAAGCTGATCTTGAAGAGTTTATTCTAGAACTTGAAGACTATTTTAACGATAATTTCCCTTATATTTCTTTTGAATTTGTAGAAAAAGAAGATTACTCTGTATACTCTTTCCAAGAAGAAGATATTTCTGGGGATCAAGGATTATATTACATTTTCTCTTTTCTTATCCTTCTCATTGCTGCTTTTGGAGCATATAATCTCATTTCACGAGTTGTGAATTCTCAACGCCGGGAGATAGGAGTAAATATGGCATTGGGTGTAACTCCTCGTCAGATTGCATATAGATATTTGTTGTTCTCTCTCGAGATCGCACTTGGAGGGATTATGTTTGGCTATATCTTTGCGATAATTTTAGGAAATCGATTGGCTGAGATAATAATAGACATTACACCTTATCATGTATGGGAGGTTTGGTTAGTAACAGATCTTTTTCTCCAAGGAACATTATTGGGAATACTAATCCCTTTTATTGCATCAATTGTACCCATTTGGCGAGCCACTCGGATGCAACCAATCCATGCCATACAAACAGGAGCTAAAGTAGGGATAGGCAAAGGCATTTCTCCATTCTTAACGTGGATTAGACTTCCAGGTTCAATATTCATTCAACTCCCAATTCGGAATATCTCTCGCAATCTTCGCCGAGCTGTTTCAACTTTGACTGGAATTGCACTGGCTATCTGTGTTCTAGTCGCGGTTTTGGGATTTGTGGACGGAGCAGATTTTCTTTTAGAAACTGAACAAGAAGTCATAAAGGGAGATTCGGAGGGACGAGTGGATGTGTTACTTAATAATTTGTATAATACATCACAATCACCTGTAACAAATATCACAGAAGATACTGATGTGAGAATAGCGGTTCCTATGATTCAAATACCAGTAACAATGCATGGAGAACACGAATCTTATCCCATAATTTTACGTTGCTTCAATTTTTCTAATCAGATATGGACTCCAGAA
>JBHLPG010000058.1:0-18546 GCA_048939725.1 Promethearchaeota archaeon
GCAGTTCTAGGATATGTTGATCTAGCTGGAATTTTGATGGGGGGGTTTGTCCTCTGTTGGATCCCCTTACATATTCTCACTCTCGCTCTTATTCCAAAAAATCTGGAAGGATATAGGAATGCCAATGTTCCAATGTGGCCTGTTGTCACAAATCAAACTCAAACAATTTATATCGTGACTTTATCGGCAATTCTTAGTGCTTCAACCGTTGTTTTAACTGGAGTGATTTTGAAAATCAATATATTTGCACTCCTCCCATTAATTCTTTTTTGTACATTTATTCTCTTTCAAGCATTCGTAAATCTTAAAGAGCCATCACACAAAAGGACATTTAAAATTTTTAAGCTAGCTTCAATTTTCATGGCATTTGCCTTTCTTTGGTTATTCGTGGGAGTAGTAATCACTTCATTTCTTCCATGATAAGGATTCAGAGTAATAGTTTCATAAAGTGAACTAAAATTAATTAAATGATGAGAGATGACCAATGATGACCCTCTTTCCCAAAGTGACTCCGAACCGTTGCCCCAAATCATTGTTCTTGGCATCTCAGTACTTGTGACAATTTTAGCTCCAGCACTCTTACATACAAATCAATATGAATTCCTAATCGAACGATTTGAATTAAATCTGTTGGAAGCTTCCTATTTTGACACTGCTCTTTATGCTTCCTATTTGATTACTGGTATCCTGACTGCAATCATGTCAAATCAAATTGGAAAAAGAAAAGTGTTCATCTTATTGGGTAGTTTGGGATCTACGGTATTCTACTTCACTATGACTACAACTTTGAATTTCCCTCTTTTACTAGTTTTTCGATTTATACAGGGGAGTTTTACAGTATTATGTTGGCAGATACTGATGACCATAGTATTAGATTTGTCAACTTCACAGAATCGGGGAAGAAACTTGGGGATTTTTGGGATGTTTCTTGCGTTGGCAATGGGGAGTGGCCCTGTCCTAGGAGGGATCCTTGCAGGGTTAGGAGTTCTTGCACCATATTATATGGCATCAATACTGAGTTTTTTTGTTTTCTTAGTTGCATTAATTTTCCTTAAAGAACCACCGAAGCTAATACCAAAACCATCATTAGTAGAAAATGTCGGAATTGTCTTTCGGAAACCTCGCTTGATAATTCCAGCTATTTTTAACTTCGTTGATCGTTTTCACATTGGTTTCATCTTGTATATACTACCTCTCTTTCTACCAATTGTGTTACAGGTCGAACCAGAACTCCGAGGTATGGTTCTAGGCCTTTTTGCTCTTCCTTTCATTTTTTTGCAATATCCTGTGGGTAAATGGTCTGACAAAATCGGCCGATATCAACCGTTAATCATCGGAAGTATTATTGTTGGAACCATACTCGCAATCATGGGTTTTTTAGGCACTTTTGGATTATTTGCTGTAATGGTTGGTTTTATTATCTTGGGGATAGGTAACGGATTTACTGGACCAACTGCAATGGCTCTCGTTGGGGATACAGTGGAAGTGGATGATAACGCCGTTGGAATGGGCTTCTTTAACTTGTTAGGGAATATTGGAATAGTAATGGGGCCATTTGTAGGAGGGATTTTAGCATATTCAGAAACACAAACAGCTTTTGTAACTGCATTCCTTGTAGCAGGATTAATAGAATTTATCTCTCTCTCTGGAGTTATCCTTTTAATTCTATTTATTTTCAAAAATCAAATGAATAATTATGCCGAAGATGCGAAGGAAAATATCTAGCATGTCGGAATTTAACATGAATTGCTACTTCGGGTAAAATTTCTCAATCTACGTTTCCCCAAAATCTATTGTTAAAATTATATATTTACATTCTTTCTTCAGAAATAATCCCTTCTTATTCAATACTTCTCTAATAAAACAAATAAATACTAAAAGAAAATTTTAAAATGAAAAAAGTTATAAATATTAAAATATATGTAATATAATCACAACATAATTGTTTAATGTGTTTATTAAAAGGAGTATCAAAATCATGTTGATAGAAAATGGCACGAGAGAAAGATTTTGTAATGATTTCTTCCCAAATTGTAGTATCTGTAACTTTTTTTCCAAATGCTACCCTAATAATGTGTTGAATGACGAATTTTCTGAAATAGCACTCTTAGAACAGATAATGGTAAATAATAATGTTAAGGATTTAAGAAATAAGAAATATAATCATTCATAATGGTTAAACAAGTAAGGTCCAATGAATATTATAGAATATACTACAGTAAATTATAAATTGGAAGAATTAAAAGCAAGACAAGCTTAATTTTACGTGGCTTTAACAAGATAATACAACAGAATTCTGTCCATAAATGACTGTGCTAAAATGGAGTCATTCGCAATCGAACTGCAAATCAGCTTTTTTCTGAAGAGCTATTGCTCTGACTAGACAGACCGCATCTTTAGAGAGTCGTCTATTTTAATAACAAATTAAAATAAGCAAAATAACTTAATTTATACTCTTATTCGGTTTCAATAGAAATAATAAATTTGCAGCTTTTTGCCCCTCTTAAAATCGTATTTTTAGTAGTTATTGTTACTGATTTTTTAAGAATTGATCCAAAATTCTCAACTAACCAGTTTGGGGAACAATTACATAGAAGAGGTGAGTCTACTAAACCGTGTTTAACTAATGGACAAGTACACTTGGAATAACATGCTGAGATGGTGTTCTCATCAATTATCTCGAAGATTTTTTCTTCATAAAATTTATTCATTTTTCGAATGAAATCTTCCAGATTACGTGTACTTTCCCAAGTTTCCCAAAATAATGCGTTGGAGTGGATACGTGCACAAGCACGACCCGTTAACTCTAAAACTTTGGGCCAAGTACTATCATTCATCCTTTCAATACCAGTAATTAGCCCAGAAAACCATTCCTTTAAAAATTGCTTGAATTCTAAACTCCATTCAAAATTTTCATTATTTGTTTTCTTTGATTGGATTTTCATTTTGTAGTCACCCATGTTTCTTATATCAATATTTTCTGGTATAAGAAAAGATCTCACTCGCGTACTTAGATGAACACTTAGTGCTAATCATTGACCTTTTTCAATGTATCCACCACTGGTCATTTAACAATATACTGCTATAAAGTATCCATTACTATACCTTAATAGGTGAATCATTGTTTTCTACAACCGGTTTGAGGTGAAAATTTATAAAGGATAATTGCAATTATTTTATTAAATAATTTAAATAATTTAGAAAATGGGTAATCTCAAAGAAACAAAGTGAGTATGGTAGATAAAATTTAGAAAGTGTTTATTGTGGGAATACAAGAAGAAAGTGGGTATTACTTATCAACTCGAGATAAAATCCTGCAGTATTTGTTGCAGCATCGTCCGTCAGAAGATGTGAGTACTATTAGAGAAATCGCAGATGAATTAGATATTAGTATAAACGCCACCAGACAATATTTGATTGTGCTGGAGAAGGAAGGGTTCGTAGCCAAATCCCAAAAAAAGGGATCTAGTGGTCGCCCTGCAATGGGTTACACCATTACTGAAGAAGCCTTAAGCGCATTCCCGAAGAATTATGCAGATTTTTCTGTAAAACTAATTAATGAAATCAAAGATCGTATTGGGGTATCAGAAACAAATGAAATCCTGAAAAAAGTCGGTAAACGAATTGCTGATGAAGTACGTGGTGAAGTAGAGGCTGAAATGAAACCAAATAAAGAACTAGATCCTTTGCGAAACAGATTAGAAGCAATTACTTCGATTTATGTAAAATATGGAAAATATCCTGAACTTGTTGAAGACGAAGATTCCTTTGCTTTAAAAAATTTAAATTGTTTGATTTATGAAATTGCTAAAGCAGATCCATTGGTTTGTACTGTTGATGAGACTATTGTTAGTGAACTTGTTGGAAAAAAAGCTGTAAAAGAAAAATGTTTGAGACAAGGCGATGAATGTTGTCTTTATAGAATAAAGAAAGATTGAATTTCCTGATTTAGTAGAAAACGCGTTAAATAACCAGAGCTTCCCCTTGATCGTTTTTCTCACTGAAACTTCGTTTTAATTTCTTTTTTCTCTATCTTCTATCTCAGATTTTACTCTATTTATTGATTTACTTTTTTAACTTTTATTGGAAAAAAATGAAAAAAATATAAAAAGATATATTTATTAATTAAATTAAATAAATTTTGGTATAGATGAAATCACAACGAAACTGAACTTTCACGGATGAAAAAGTGATTTTATCTCTAAAGTGGTATTTCTCTCTTTATATGAGGTTGAAAAGATGAAGATCATGAAAAAGGCCTTAAAAATTAACTGTTTTATTGTCATTCTTAGCTTTATCAGTTTAACTGTGTTAACTGTTGTCGGAGAGGTTACTGATGATCAAGCAGGATTTGTATCATCGAAAATTGAAGGTGGGATAAATCTAAATGATGGTGAAATCACCTCTTTTTGGACAAATATTACAGATTATCAGGATGTTATTGAATTTGGAGAGCAAGGTTATGTAAAGTTCGCTAACAATGAAACTCATTTATATGCGCTCTTGGTCAGCACAACTGAAAATGCTTGGATTTCAGTCGAATTTGAACCAGATCCCTCTCTTTGTATGAAAAATTTAAACGATGGCTGGTCATTTTACATTAATCAGGAGGAAGAAACAGTGCTAGCGAAAGATATTATGTTTGTAGGTACTGTCATCCCAAAAGATGATGTAAAAAATGACTTGCAAATAGAAGGTGTTTTTTCCGATGGATTGGTCTACATTGAAGTGGTTCGACCTTTTGATACTTCAGATCCAGATGGTTTTGATATTGCCTTCGAGAATGGAAGTACTAATTTACTCCAATTTGCGTCTAAGAAAAAACATTTTGGGGGTCATGACAAATACTATCTGTATGTACATGTTAGTGACAAATCAGAGGGAAATCCAATAATTCCTGAAATTCCAGAAACAATAGATCTCAATCAGGTGAAATTTTTGCTATTAGGAATCACCCCAGTTGGTGTTGTTGGTTTTTTAGGTATTCATTTGATTCGAAGAGTTATTTACAGTCCTATAAAACATGATCATGATAGAATTGTCTCTAGTTCATGGAAACCTCCATCAACTGTTGAACGCTTCAAAGATACTTTCCTCTCTAAGGAGTAATTGATTAAGATTATATTTTCTGGTGTTAAAAATGGTAACAGCTCACAATATTGATAGTGACAAAATGGTTGAAAAGACAACTACTATTGATGGCTCTATTACAGTAGTTCGATATAATAATCTCCAAAGGTTACATCATTGGGTTCATGTAATTGTTATGATTCTTTTCTTCCTCACTGGATTTCAACTCTTCATTAAAGTCTATTTCATAGGAGATTATTTCTTTACTCGATCACTCCATCTAATCCTAGGAATTTTCACGGGTTTCTGGGATATCATATTCTTTGGTGCGATTACAATTGGTTATAGAAAAGTCAGTGAGATTATTCCTTATCCTCGAGATTTTCTTGATATTGCTATTATTGCGCTTTGTGCGATAGGAATTCTTCCTGATGAGAAGTATCCAAAGTATGATTTCTATGTTCGGGAGAAAAAGAAGTATGTGATGAAATACCATCCCCTTCAAAAACTTCTGACCGTTAGTAATATTTTTATGATCTTTCTGATGGGAGTGACTGGTATAGCACTAGCGGAAGAACTCGTTCCAGGATCTACAGGGATATTGAGCATACTAGGTTTACTAGTATTTCCTTTTCAAATCTTTGAATTGGATATTCGATTCATTCATTTTGGAATATATGTCTACTTCCTCTTTACCACATTGATTCATTTCTATTTTGCGGTTATCCCCCAAAATCGTCACCGTTTAGGAGGTATGGTGACGGGTAAGGAAAAGATCCGAATCACATGAAATGGACTCAAAAAGGTTTTTAAAAAATAATATCCCCTTCTTCCTTTTTTTCTTCATTTTTATCAAAGGTAAAACTAGTCTTCAACTACTTTTCTCCTCAATTGATTTGATTTTATTATGAAGTTTTGAAAAATTCCTAATACTTTTGTAATAAAAATATGTTAAAATGTTTTAATATGTTTAAAACGAAGATAAATTAATAAATACCTTTTAATACACCTTTAGAATATACACTACACGATAAGAGTGTATTCAACGTACGAAAGTGACGTTCTTCCAAAACAACGGTCAAATTTCCTATTTTCATTTATTTTCACGATAAGCTTTCTTGCAGCAGTACAACTTTTCTCCATTTTTGCTTTTTTCTACAACTTGATAATATTCCCATTTACTCTGATTCATGAACTAAGTCACTGTTTTGCGCTTAATTACTTTTTTCCCGGAAAAAAAGCTCAAATTGAATTCCATTTATTTGAAAATGGAGTCACTTGTGCTAATGTTAAGTTTGAGAGTTTATCCCCCTGTTTTGGAGCTGTAGTGTCTTTTCTTGCAGGTTCATTAACAGTCATAACATTATCTGTTTTTGGTATTATTGCACTTCGTAAATTTTCATCAGATTATAGCAGAATTGGCTCTCAATTTCTAAAATTCGTTCTGTTATGTGATATTCCAAATCTGTTTCCGATTCATCCTCCGATGGTTAACGCCGTAACTGATGGATATGCAGCAAGTGTGTACCTGTTCCAAATGGGATATACTCCCTTCGTCTCAACAGATTTGTCAATATTGCTATATTCGATAGCAGCAATAATTTCATTTACCGCATTTTTCTATCTTGGAGCTACGGTCTATTACCTTTTACTTGCTGTAAAAGGATTGGTCTTGAAAGAAAATAGGAGTTTTCAACCTCAATTCATTTAAGGTAATATCTTAAACTTTAGCTTTTTCAGGCTTATTTATTTTATAGACGCAAAGCATATCTCCCTCGGATAAACATTGAACCTTATCCACTTTTTCCCCCACTAGTTCACTTATAAGAGTCTCATCGACAAGACATGCTAAAGGATGATTATGAACAATTTCATAAATTAAACAGTTATGATTAGTTATTTTAAAAGAATCTTTATCTTCCTTTAATTTAGGAAAACTGCCATACTCCTGAAACACATTGATGATCGCACTTAACTTATCTTTCAAAGTATGAGAACCCATATTCTGTTCTTTTAATTTTGTGATAAGTTTTATATTCATTTCTTCGGCTTTTTCCTTACCCATTTCAATCAAAAGTTGTCGAGCTTCCTCCTCTCCGTGATTCTTCACCACATGATTCAATAATCGGATAGAAAACTCCGCATAGGCCTTTGGAAATACAGCTAAAGCGTTTTTATGCAGAAAATAAGTCATTGCAGGACGGCCTGTTTTTCCCTTCTTTTTTTTCCTAACAACTAGATTATCCTTCTCTAATTCTATTAAGTATTGGCGTATCGCATTAGGACTCAAATCAAAAGTCTTTGCCATATCTTTAATTGAACATCCTTTAGACTCGTCTTGAATATTGCTATTCAAAAGTAAAAAGCTTAGAATTTCTAACCGAGTAGATGAAAGTTGTTCGCTAGCCACCTGAAGCATGTTGTTTTCGCCTGATAAAGCATTGTATGGAGTGTGTTCTTATTCAAGAAGGATGTATTTTTTAACTTTTTTAAATGTTTTTACATAAAATTATAATAAACTCCCTTAGAAGAGAATTCATACTGAGAATAAAACAGATAAATTTACACAATATTTTACAGATGTTAGAAACAGTTAACAGGTGTTGAACATCTAAATATTGATTGATCTAGAAATTCAATTGAATTATCCTTGTTTCAACTTTTTGTGTACTTTTCAAGAGTTCTAAGTATTGTTAGAGTAACTACTGATTAGTTGATTTTCCGATAATCCAAAAAAAGATTAAAAATACCAATGTGAGTTTTGTTCATAATAGTTCTGATAGGGAGAATCCCATTAATGACACATGAGAAACCCTTTATTTCAATTCCTCAATCCTATCTTGATATTATTGAAGAAAATAAAGATCATAAGTGTCCTCCACCAATGGATCATTTTTGTGTTCAAGTCGTTTCCGCAGCCAAGCTTCCATCTCGCTTTGGGAATTTTCTTGCAATCGGATTTCATCAAACCCATGATGATAAAGAACATGCAGCGTTTGTTAAAGGGGATGTAGTTGATAAGGAGAATGTCTTAGTTCGTTTACATTCTGAGTGCTTAACTGGTGATGCAGTGGGGAGCTTACGATGTGATTGTCGTGATCAACTAGAAGGTGCTTTAAGAAAGATCGAGGAAGAAGGTGAGGGGATTGTCCTTTATTTGCGCCAAGAAGGTCGTGGTATTGGGTTAACTAACAAATTAAAGGCTTACCAGTTACAAGATCAGGGAATGGACACTGTAGATGCGAATTTAGCATTAGGTTTTGAGGATGATCAACGCGACTACCATTTAGCAGGACATATACTCAAAAGCCTGGGCGTAAAATCCATTAGACTTCTTACAAATAATCCTAAAAAAATTCTTGAACTCCAAAAATGGCAGATAGAAATTACTGAGCGAGTTAAACATATCTATCCAGAGAATCCCTTCAATGCTCAATATCTTGAAACAAAAAAGAAACGTAGTGGTCATCTCTTAGACACAGATATGACTGCCGATCAGTATATTCATCAAAAGCATTGAGCTTTTCATTTTTTATGCAAATTGCTCAGATGAAAATGTGATATCAATGCATGTTGTAATTATCGGTTCTGGTCACGCAGGGATAACAGCAGCCATTACTTTACGTCAAAATGCTGCTGATATAAAGATATCAATGATTACGGAAGATAGTTATCCTCATTATCCCCGACCATCCATTTATAAGGTTATCACTGGAAGAGAACCCGAAAAAATACTCCGTTTTCCCAAAGCTTGGTATAAAACAAAAGAAATCTCCTTATCTTTAAGTACTCGTATTATATCTATCAATGGAAAAAAGAAAGAAGTAATAACTGATAATGGGAAAACTATTACGTATGACAAACTTCTATTAACAACAGGATCTAAACCTTTCATTCCTCCCATCCCCGGGCTCCTAGATGTTCCTTTTTGTTGTTTACGGGACATAGAAGATGCTCTTAAGATCCGTGAACGTGCTTTAAATAGCTCAACGGGTGAGGCTACAATATTAGGGGGAGGACTTCTCTCTGTTGAACTAGCAAAAACACTTTCTGATATTGGTATCATGCCCACCATAATCGATAGAGCACCATACTTACTTCGGAAGCAGCTTGATAAAGAAGGCGGTTATTTCTTCAATGATGTGTTGAATAGAACCTTTAAAACCAAATTTTTTCACAGCGCGACCTGTCAAAAGATTAGCCAAAAGAATGGACGGATCTTCATCCGTATTAAAGGTTCTTCAGGTACAGAATCCCATGAATGTGACTTTTTACTTAATGCTACTGGGATTCAGAATGAAAATGAGCTACCTCGATCCGCTGGAATCAATATTGGACGATATGCGATAGTTGTTGATCCCTTCATGCAAACAAATATTCCAGATATTTATGCAGCAGGTGATACGGTGGATATTGATTCATTTCCAGGATCCAAATTTGGTATTATTCCTACTGCTGTCGATCAAGCAAAAATTGCTGCTGTCAATATCCTAGGAGGTGAGGTACCATACACCGGAACAATGCCCTGGAATACATTAAAAGTTGCTGGGATCCATTTATCGTCGTTTGGGGATGTCTCTACAGGGCCAAGAATTCAAGAACAATGTGTTGTGATCGATCAAAAGAAAGGGATATACCGAAAACTCTTCTTCAAAGATAATAAACTCCAAGGTTCCATATTGATTGGAACTAAAGAGAATTTACACACTTTAAGGACTTTAACAATTCATCGGGCCTCTTTGGAAGAGGTCAGGGAAAATATTGAGATTTAATCAAATATTATCTTCTAAATCGGCTTTTTAGCCTTGCCCATATGGATTTCTCTTTTTTCATTGCAGGAGTTAAAGAACCCATTGCTGGGCTATGTACAATTTCAAGATCTAGTAAATCACTTTCAAACTCCTGAAATGTATCATCTTTGATAATAGTTCCAATTTTTGAACCATATTTTTCAAGGAAGACTTTCATTGCTTTATTCAAACGATCTTCAACTTTCTCCGTACCTAATGGATTGGCAAAAACCATGATCACTTCTTTTTCCTTATCGATTTTGAAATCCAACCTGATATCATTAAAGACTACTGATTTCAATTCGTCCTGTCCAAAAGATTCTTCAGCAAAAGAATACATAGCTGCTAAGAATCCTGTTTGTAAAGCATGATCTGGGTGTAATTTACAATAATCTCCACCGTAACATTTAGCAAATAGTGGAAGACCAGAGGTTTGAAGAACAAATACGTCATCAGCCATTAATTCAGCTCCTTCGGATTAAATGATTCAGTAAATTACTAATAATTTTTCTACTAACTTTATCCTTTAAATTGTTTAGCTTTCGATAAAAACAATCTATTCAAAAAAAGACCACAGTTTACAAATTGAATACAATAGGAATCGTAACAAGAACAAGGGTTCCAAAAACGAACAATCGCAGTAACAAATGGATCCCAACAGTTTTAATAGGCTTTTTAGAGGTCTTTAACAATTCCTTTTTCCACGATTGATGCACAGTAAGAAAGGTAGGTTCAATTACTGCGATAAGGGAGATTGGGTGAAGCCATTGAACCAATATTAAGGGAATGAAAGAGATAAGGAAAAAGCTCCAAACTATCAAAGCGCTATTTGGTGGAGTTTTACCTCGTAGACTCTCAACATACAGAATCATTAATATGGCAACCCCAATATTGATCCAACTAATGGAATAAACTTTTAATGATGTTTCAAGAGGATTATCTGTTGTTGAAACAATAAAAATGAAAGGAGTAATCATCGCAAGGGCAAATGAACCAAAAACCAGCTCATAAGGAGAAAGCTGATGTGATCGAAAAGCAAAGACTAACCATCCAATAGTAAATGAGCCTAAAATGGCTAAAATAATTAGCAGCTCTAATATTGGCTTCCATAGCAGAATAAGAGAAACTGTTACAAAAATAGAGAGGATAGGTATCCATTTTATTTCAGTAAATTGTCTTTTTATCATCTCAATTATGGAGTCTGAACTGATTATTACGAATATTGCAAAAATAAGGGAAAGAAGTAACCCCTCTAGTTGAAGTTCTCCAATAAAAGACAATCCTACTCCCAGTAGGACTGAGACAATCCAGATTGCAGTTAACCCATGTTCTCGGGGTAGTTTGAAACCTAGCTTCCTTTTAATTGTCCTCAATTCACTTCCATTCTGTAAGGATAAAGGTAGCATCCCATCCTGTAGCACGTTGTTCAATCTTTCCTTTCTGTGAAAGAACCATGAGAACAGTAAGATACTCATTGATCATTGTTTCTGTAAGATCAGGAACTGTTTTTTTAATCTCTGAAGTTGTTTTTTGACCATTCAATAGAGCTCCTAGGATTTCTGCAGCATCAGAAATCAAACTAAACCTATATGGTTTTTCCGCTGGCTTTTCTCCTCTAGGATCGAGAATCCATTCACCCTCGTTATTACAAACACGTCCAAAGGCGTGTAAATATGTTAGGAAACCTAATGAATAATATGTATCACTAATGCAAAGATCAGTTCCTGGGGATATCTCATAGGGAGATGATTCTTCGTTGAGGTATTCCATTTTGTCAACTACTTGCAGAAAAGTTTTGAAAGGGAAACTGTCGAATGGTGGATTATTAAAGTGCGAATTTGAACTCATTTATGATCCTCTCTACCATTAAAAGAGCCTGTATTCAAATAAAGGTCTATTCTCAGATTATTAAAGTTAGTTATTATGATATTTTCATAAAAGAACAGAGAGTCAGCTAATGATTTCACATAACAATAGTTAAGAATCAGGTATTGTTTGCTTTTTTTGAAGAACCTATGATTCTAAATCAGTCAAAAGTGATTTAAAATGACAGAAAAAGTTATTCAAAGTGACACAAAGTTAAAAGTTGGAAATGAAGCACCAGATTTTGCTCTTCCAGCTCAAGATGGAAAGAAAATCCGTCTTTCAGATTATAAAGGGAGAAAAAATGTAATGCTTGCCTTTTATCCACAGGATTTCACACCTGTATGCTCTCATCAGCTCCCCTCCTATAGCAAACAGGTGAACAAGTTTGAACAACTGAACACTCAAGTCCTGGCAATTGGAATTGCGTCAATTCCAGTCCATATTGCATGGATAGATAGTCTTGGCGGATTGAATTACCCTCTTCTTGCTGACTGGGTTCCTTATGCAGAGGTGAGCAAGAAATATGATGCTTTTATCCCCCATATTGGTTTTGGGAAACGAGCTATTTTTATTATTGATAAAAAGGGAATTATACGTTACATTGATATTCCTCATGAGCTGAATGAAGGTCCTCCTGACGAAGACAAAATCTTTAAGACTCTAGAAGAGCTGCAGGATTAAGTGACCCTTATTTTTCTCTCTTTTTCCAAATATCATCCTTACAGTTACAGATCCTAAGGTAATTCAGCTTCTTGAAATCTTTATCGGAAAGAGCGCTTTAGCTATATTGAATTACAACTTAGATTTTTTTAACTAAATATTAATATCAGATAATTTTAGATATCTGTGGGATTTATGACTTTTTTAAGAAATTGAAAAATATCTTCTGGTTCGATGGACTGTTTGTCCATGGTACATGAACCTTGTCATTAATTAGATCTAATTATTGACTTTGCGATTCTTTCTCCAAACTCTTCTCCTTTTTTGAGATCTTCTTTTGATGGACCACCAACAAAATCGTAAGTCTCCAAGATAGACCATTTTAGTTTTTCGGCAAGTTTTTCATAATCCCTCCTAGCTCCGTCGTTCCATCCATAAGAACCAAAAAAAGCTGTTTTTTTATTGTAAACTCTTTTTCGTAGAGCCATATCAAGAATATATGCAATAGGGGGAAATATGTTTACTTCATAAGTTGGAGCGCCTATAATTACTCCTTTATATTGCCAAAGGTAAGGTAAAATGAAAGAGACGTGTGTCCGTGCAGCATCAAAAATTTTGAGAGGTATTCCAGTCTTTCCTATTCCTTGAGCAATTGCGTTCATCATTTTATTCGTATTACCGTACATGGAGGCATAAACGAGGGTAATACCTATTTCACCACCAGTTGGATCATCTGCATATTCAGCCCACCGTTTATAGAGGTTAACGATATGTTCAGGGTTTTTTCTCCAAACTAAACCATGGCTCGGAGCTATCATTGAGATTTCTAAACTTTCTAATAATTTGATGGCTTTTATTACAAACCTAGAGAACTTAGCTACGATATTAGTGTAATATCGTAAGGCTTCTTCTTTATAGAAATTTTGGTCAACTCCCTTGTCATCATCAAAGATTTTCCCACTTAGAGCTCCATAACTTCCGAATGCATCACAGGAGAATAATATCTGAGAGGTTTTCTCATATGTAATCATTGTTTCTGGCCAATGTACAAATGGAGCTTCGTAGAATACCAATAGATGATCTCCTAAATTAATCTCATCTCCATTTGTTACCACCTTCCATTTGATGTTCTTTGTATCTTCTAACTGATAAAAATCTGCAATCATGGTTTTAGCTTTCTCAGTTCCAACGAATATTGCATCAGGAGCTAATTTCGACATTATTTTGATTAATCCTGTATGATCAGGTTCAACATGATTAATGATTATATAATCAATTTTTGAAGGTTCTACTACTTCCTCAACTTGACTTAAGTAATCATCGGTTTTAATTCCTTTCGCTAAATCTATTAGTGCTATCTTTTCTCCTTTAATGATGTAGCTATTATAAGAGACGCCAACATCAGTTATCGGCCAAAGTCCTTCAAAAAGGTCGGTAGTTCGATCATTTACTCCAATCCAGAATACTGTTTCATTCAATTTAATAGCGGGTAAATAATCACCACCTCAAAAATCAGCTTGTGCTGAGTAATATTCACGTCCCAAACGAAGTAATTACATGAAGGTTATATTTTTTTATCTCTTAATCTAATTTTGAAAAATCTTCCTTGCCTGCTCCACAATCTGGGCATGTCCAGTCATCTGGAAGTTCTTCAAAAGGTATTCCTTCTTCTTCTTCATCGTAAATATAACCACATATGTCACATTCCCATTTAGCCATTATAATCACCTTATTTTATTATTTTTTGAATTTTTCAGAGCTTGTGGAGGTTATCTATTGATTAAGTGGATTTAAAATAGCCTCGTGTGGATACAGGAATATTCAAATTTTTTTAATAATAATTTCGGTTCAATGTTCAACCGATAATATTGTTTCTCAAAACATAAATTTTTTCTTCAATTTCTTGGTCTATAATTCTAAACATGTGGAAATATAAACATAACAGTTTTTTACTTAAAGAGAATTTCATCAAAATGCTGATAATCGCTTGTATTAGCCATTCATTAGAGATCATTGATGTGAGTAGTTCGACTATGTCATTAGATATGATTAAAATACCTGGGAACATAGAAAATGTTGAGGGGACGAATGAACAGAATGAAGATATCTTTCTTTTTGCAATCTCTACCTGTGTGTGGTGTAAGAAAGGGAAAAGATGGCTTAAAAAGAAAGGATATAGTTATTCTTACTTTGATATAGATAAAATTCCAGTAAAGGAAAAGAATCAACTCAAAAAAGATATCGAAAATGCCTTTGGTATTAAACCGAGATTTCCTTTTCTTATAGTTAATAAGGTGAAATTTGATGCTGGCTACAATCCAGATACATGGGAGGAAATGATTCAATGACCCAGAAAACATTTGAAGACGTTCAGGAGTACGTGAAGAGAATTTCTAATCGAAAGGGGTGGAAACTGAATATGGATCAGGAAACATTAAGGGATTTGATCGAAGGATTGCTTGAGAACTTCAATCGATTGGGCTACTATAATTGCCCCTGTCGTGATAGTCAAGAAGATAATCAACTTGATAGGGATATAATTTGTCCATGTCGATATGCAGAACCAGACATTAATGAATACGGTTATTGTTATTGCTCACTTTATATTAGAACCGATTTTGACCAAAATAAACTAATAAAAATGATTCCTGACAGAAGACTCTCAATTGAATAAATTTCTAATTGAAATTAACTCAAGTCTGGGAGTACTTTTCTTATTTGGGTTTCATTATCTGAGACGGATTTCTCTTCTGTAAATATATTTCTAATTATAGGAATAGCCTTTTTAACCCCTAAAATGATCGCAGCTATAATTCTATCTTCGTTTATAAATAGTTTAACATATTCCTCTTCATTGATATATTTTCTTACATTATAACTTAATTCAGGTTCTTTTCCAGAGTAACCAAAAGAGCTCAAGAATAAATTAGTCACCTTAAGAGTTGAAGAGATTTTCGAGCCTTTGTATTGTGTCTCTATATTTATCATATTTTGAGCAGCAATTCTTGCTTGCTGAATACTAGGCGGGATAAGGCCATAGATGATTCCATTATGTTCTGCACAATCTCCTGCAGCGAAAATATTTTCTTGTGAGGTTTCTAAGTAATCATTAACAATGTAACCACGATTAATTTCCAAAAAATCTCTGCCTAGTTCTACTCTAGGTTTAATTCCTGTACAAACCATCACTAAATCTGTTGAAATCTCAAACCCATCTTTAGTAACGACCTGTTCAACTTCTTGTCCTCCAATAACTTTCTGAACTTCCGTATCAACATAAATTTTAACGCCACGATTTTCTAGTATTTTTTTAAGGACATTTGCTCCTTCTTCATCTAATTGTTTTGGTAAGAGGTATGGAAAGAATTCAATGACAGATGTTTCCAAACCTTGTTTCACTGCTGCGGAAGCAATTTCAAGTCCAAGGATTCCTCCTCCAATAATTACTGCTTTTTTACTTTCTTTCATTCGTTTTCGTATTTTCAACGCGTCATTAAGATTTCGTACGGCATAAAAATGATCTAAATGCCTTCCCTCAATTGGAGGGCACCAACAATCGGCTCCAGTAGCAATTAATAATCGATCGAAGGAATAAGTTGCCGTTTGAGTGACAACTTCTTTTGCTTCAAAATTAATCTTCTCTACATTCTCTCGAATATGCAAATCTACATCTAATTTTCTGTACCAATCAAGATTATAAGCAATGGTATCCTCGACTTTCATTTCATTATTTCCAATGAAAGCTGGAATTTTTGGACGATTATAATAGCCTGGAAAGGGTTCGTTTGTAAACTGAATTATTGTCGTATTTGGAGGTTTTTCCTTTGATAATACTTGAATAGCAGAAACACCAGCTACTCCATTGCCAATAACCACGTATTTCATTTTAATCGTGATTTGTTGGGAGTAAATTTCTTCTTAATAAGTATATTGTGTATGAAGAGGTAAAATTGATAATAAATACAATTAAATACGGTAATCAAACGTTACAAATAGAAAAAAGAGAGGGTCAGGTCATAACAAGAGCGAAAAAAGTGTTTAGATAAGAAACCAACAGGATAGAAGAAGGGATGAAGAAAAGTAAAATTATTAATAATAGAAGGTACTCTCTCTCAAAAGTCTTTAAGAAATGGCATTAGTGATCAACCAGTAAGTTCAGGGTATATCATTCCCCCAAAAAAGCACTCCTAAACGCCATAGGTGCTGACAGGATAGAGGATGTTGGGTTACATCCCACACGATGGATGTTAGCGGCGGCAACGCGCTAATTGATGACCTCGTGTGAATAAAATTGCATATATTGTTACCAATTTTAATAACCTAGCCAGATAATCTAACTAAAAAAATGAAAAAAAGAGGTTACTCCAATAATGATTTTAAAATCATTATTAGAGAGTGAGAGGTTGTTCGTTTCTCCAAAAGCCGTGGATATTGCAGAAAGAAAGTGCAATTAACATTCCAGGTTTGTCAGTTTTGATAGAAAAGAATCCTTTAGGCTCAGTTTGCCCAGCTTCTCCATGTGAATTGAATTCGATCTTCCCAATCTCGACAGGAAATTTTTCTCCTTCAGGATGGAACATGAGCTGAATCCATCGAATGTGATGTTCGACTGTGTTAGGGTGTTCAATTTCCTTACCAACGCTTACTTCTACCAACACTGGGGTTTTACTTTTTACTTCAATGACTGGAGCGTGTTTCTCCTTCTTCCAATCGGCTGACTGAAAAAATTCGTTATAATCTACCATTTCATACACCTTTGTAACTCGTACTTTTTACCTTCTAAAACCTAATCTTCATCTCTTACTGTATGTTGATCAAAAAGCATGTCATTTTTGAAAGCAGCCTGCCTCTCCACTAGTTCAGATGCATTAGCTTCTTCCTCGATTTGTTCTGTAACAAACCATTGGAGTAATTCTCTAGGATTATAGTCATTTAATTCTTCAGCTAGGGTTACTAACTCATGAATCTTCTTTGTAATATACTGTTCGTGTGCATAACCAGTTTCGACAATCTCTTTCACTGATGTCCAATCAGATTTAGGTTCAGGAATAGCTGGAATTTTAGCTGTACCGCCAACATCGATGATATAATTTATAAATTTGTAGGCATGGGCGAGTTCTTCGTTGTATTGAGCAAAATACCAACTAGACAGTTTATTATACGAATGTTCTTTTAACCAAATACTTGCACTCAAATAAATGTATGCAGAATTAAGTTCTTCTCCAATTTGTACGTTGAGAGCTTCATTAAATTTTTCACTAATTAAGGCCATTTTTTTTTCCTCATAATACGTTCTTGGTTGTTTATTTCAATAAATAGTTTTCTTAGTCAAGACTTAATATAGAATTAGTTGTTGAAATCGAATCTAAAGCTCAGAGTTTCTTATAACATAACCACCAGTCAAAACATTCAAACTCGCCTGTTTTCGCTTTTGCGAGTCGATCTTCCGCAGTTTTCACATCAGAAGCAGGTGGAACTATAACTCGATCTTTAAGATCCAAACTGGTGTTATTAGGCCAATCTGCGGGCATAGCAACCTTGTGTTTATCAGATATTTGGATGGCTTTTACCATTCGAAGTAACTCATCAAAATTTCTACCTAATTCTTGAGGATAATAGAGGATCGTTCTGACAATTCCTTTAGGATCGATGAGGAATACTGCTCGAACGGTACTACTTCCCTTTGATGGGTGAACCATCCCATACAAAGCACCAACCTCACCATGATCTGCAATGATTGGAAACTGAATTTTAACGTCTAATTTTTCCTTTATCCACTCAACCCACTTGATGTGACTAAACACTTGATCAATGGATAATCCGATCAATTCTGTATTTAGTGCTTTGAAATCATCGTATTTCTTTTGAAATGCGACAAACTCAGTAGTGCATACTGGTGTAAAATCTGCTGGGTGCGAAAATAAGATCACCCATTTTCCCTCATAATCTTTTGGGAAATTTACCATACCATGTGTGGTTTTTGCCTCAAATTCAGGTGCAGGATCACCAATTAAAGGCAAAAAATATTCTTCTTCACTCATTTTTTTCACTCCACTTTTTGTTTTACCATCGTTAAGAAGTTGTTTTTCCAAGAGCTGAAAAATACATTAGATTATTCTATATTTAGGTTCGAGATCTGAACCAAGATAAATTAAAAGAA
>JBHLPG010000318.1:0-4559 GCA_048939725.1 Promethearchaeota archaeon
AGTCGTGATCATTTTCGCAAGAATACTGGGGGTACGGTACGAATTACACAGAACTAAAGAACCAACCTTTAGGGTTGTATATTTCGTTAGCAAATAGGTTATTAGTGTCCACGCATCGAACGCGGGAACATCAACACTGTCTTCATTGAGGAACATATGATCGGATATCCAAATGGTATCAAAACCAGAAGATTCACACATTCCAGCAATTTCATCAATTTTTTCTTTGGTGAATCCGAATTGTGGTTCAATCTGTACTCCAAATGATCTCTTCATGATAATCCCCTAATAAAATTATTAGATAGAATGTTTTAAGTCAATTGGGATAATCGTTGGGGGGATACTTAGATTCCTCATTGGGATGGCAGCAAGAGGTAAAGAACTAGAAGGGATATTCCTGGCACTAATCATTGGATTTATTGGTGCCCTTTTTGGTTGGTTGTTATTAACTCAAGAAGGGGTCATATTATAATTCCTAGTTTGGACAGGTCAGGATTCGTCTTTATTCCAAGTATAAACCGAGTAGGTTCTTTTTATCTCAAATCCTGTATTTTTGTAAATGTTGAGAGCAATAGTATTTTTCTTTGTGACGTCTAAATCAATAGCTTGACTTTCAGGTTCTTGCTGTAGAAACCATTTCAAGCTTCTAATAAAGAGCTTTTTTCCCAATCCCTTCCCTTTAAAGTCCATCTTCAACGCGAGATCTGGAATATATCCATTTTGGTTTAGTAACGTCATAAAACATACTCCAATGGGTGTTCCATCATGTTTTAAAATACTAGTATTACTAGGTTTGAATTTCCCCCACCTATGACTCTCTAGATTTTGTACAAATGCCATACCTGTTTTTTGGTTCCTGAAAAAGCTGAAAATTAGATTATCTACTGATCCAGTATGAGCGTCAGTCATTATTTCTATTCCAACATGGTTCAATTCCTCATTCCACGTGTCAAAATGGAAACCATCTGGGAGATCTGGTTCAGGTAACACCTCAACAGTTTTTCGTGGAATTGTCATGAAGTGGCGTTCAAAGGGATGAAAATTATAATCATTGGCCAGGATTTTCTGGAGTTTTACAGAAGGTTTGTACCCCATTATTCGAATTGTATCATATCTAGTTGATAATTCCTGAAAAACTCTCTTGAAAAGTTTTATTTCAATATTTTCATCTTTTGCTTTTTCTGAAAGGAAAATTCTGGTTATGAAGGCCTCTTTATCAAGACTTGGCTCTTTCCTTGCCCCAACAATACCTAATGGAGTTGAATCACTTATATAAACATAATAAGTATTATTTTCATCTTTTATATTATTATCAAGTATATTTTGGGCTTCTGCCTTCTTGAGTTTGAACTCTTTTACCAAAAAGGATACATATTCCTCTAATAGATCTTTAACTTCATCTAATTTGTCTTTAGATAGAATAGTAATCAAAATAGTCACCTGAGAGTTATTTTTCAGAAAAACCTACACAAACATACATGTTTTATAGATATTGAATTAGGCAACAACAAAATAATATGAGTTCAACCAAATACCTGATACAAGTGATTGTCCCAGAGAGATTCAGACCAAATAAGGTTCATATCTAAGAATTGGGTATTATATGTGCTAGTTTTTGGAAGAGTGTTTTATATTTAGAATTTGTACTATCAAGGATTCTCAAAGCACTAAAAATATCAGTTAAATCAATGTTCTCTTTTCTCAAAATATGAGCATGATCCGCAACCCATTCGGCCATAATCAATTCTCGTTCAGCTTTTAGCTTATGATATTGCTCTGGGAGTCTTTGAATTTCTTCTATACTGATATCTGGTTTTAGTATCTCAGCAAACTTACTAAATTCACCGAAAATCTTTTCATATCTAGGTAATATCGATTCTAGCTCTCGGATTAATATCACATGAGCGGTTCGGCCGTAGTAAGCTATTCTATGACTTCTTTCAATTGCAATAACCACAGTGTAGATGGCTCCTACCTCTAGGAGCTTATTTAAATGGAAATAGAGATTTGTGTAACTGATCTCAGTTTGAGATTTCTTTTTTTTTCGACTCAAACTCTCGAGTAAACTTTTATTCTTATCTAATTCCCGTTTAATTTCCCGAGCATTGAGAGCATATCGTTTTTGTTTTGTATTTTCATCTTCTATGCCTTTTCGTAAAACTTTCATGATAGCTGGACGTATAGGAGGTTTATTAAATCCTGTTGGTAATTCTAAGATTTTAACTTTATCAATACCCTCTATGAAAGAGAAAAGTTCAGGACATGAGTTAGAAGAATCAAATCGGACAACAGGAATTGATGTTGGTTCTTGGGAAGGCATAATGGGTTCACTTTCCTTTTATCTTAATATTATCTAAGCTTTTATGTTTTCTTTCAAAACTCCATCCATTCAATGGAGGATAGAATAGCCAATTATAAGGTTTATATCACTATCTACACTTTAAGATCAGTTTAATGATTTATTATTCAATTTATCCTTTTTTATATTACTTTTATAAGACTAATTTTTTAACATAAGCAGAATATATAAAAAATATACCCGTTCTATTATCGGTTGAATAGTTCAATTCAAATAATGTTTGAATGGATCAGTTTGTCTTAATAAACAATAATACGGGTTTATTTCATTAATTCGATGAGGTGTCCTTAATTTGATGTTAAATAATTACTTAGGGATTAAACAATTACCTGCACGGGCTCAATATTATATTAGAGCATTTCTCCTGTTTCAATCACTCAGTTCGTTCCTATTACTTTTATCTAACACATTTTTTGTCCTTTATTCATTAGATCGAATTGGATTTGCACTAACAAGTGTTACCCTTTCGTTTTCTTTCCTTGTGCAACTGATTTTTGACTATCCCTCGGGATCACTTGGGGACTATATAGGCCAACGATGGGTTCTAATAATATCCTATGTTAGTTATGGAATTGCTTTTCTTTTAACGGCTTCAGCTTACTCCTTTTCGGGTTTTATGATTATAGCGTTCTTTAATGGATTTGGTAATGCACAAAATTCTGGGGCCATTGCTACTTGGTTAGATAACAATTACCAGAGAGTTGTTGGAGACTCCGATCCAGAAAGGAAGATTTATGGATTTGGCCGTGCTCGTGTATTAACAATGACTAGAGTGGTGTCCGCACTTTCTTTTATGGTTGGTGGATTTCTAGCTACGTTTATTTCTCGTCAATTTGTATTCGGGTTTCAGGCGGTTGCTGTTATTCTCATTATAATTCTTGTATATCTCGTGGTTACTGATGAGAAAGAGGATGTAAGTATTGGAGATTCTGAAAAAGAACGTCATTCTTCAAACAATTATTTCAAACACCTAGTTGGAGGTGTTAAATTCCTTCTTAGTAGTAAAGAAGCATTTTTCTTTATTTTTGGATCAGCACTTCTCTTTGCCTCATTTACTATATGGGGGAATCTCATCTTATTTCCCATCTATTTTGGGTATTCTGGTTCTGATGGTCTGGCTTCATCTCTACGAACAATTGTATTCATTGTGGGAGTTCCTATATCCTTATACACCGCGAAAATAAGTCGACGTTTCACAACCGATAAAGTACCCCATGTGACTTTGTTATTTGTCTTGTTTTTCTACCCCTCATTTATCCTACTAACTACTATTATGCCTATAGCAAATGAGTTGAATTTGATTGCGTGCTTAATCTCTCTTATTATACTAAACTCAACAATTCCTACTTTGTTTGATTTAGGAATTATCCTTCGGCAACGAGTATTGGTAGACTTAGTCCCCTCAGAACATCGAAATGCTATTTATTCGTTAATTCCAACAATTATCTCGTCGTTTGGTATTTTCCTTTTACCGATTTCTGGGGTTCTCATAGAGAGTTATGGATTACCTGCAGGGATTACAGCTGCTTTTGTTGTAGGACTTACTTCAGCGATTATGATTACTCTTGGAATGGTTTTCTATAATGCCAAGATGAAGCTTGAGTCCACAAAAGTGGGAGTAACAGCTTCACCTGCAATAGGACCTTATTAACTCCTATACATTTAGAACCCATTGTCATGAAAATCGTATATATTGGTGCAGGTTCTTTTAGATTTAGTTATCAACTCTTCAGGAATTTTGCAGCGCTCGCTAAGGACTATTCATATGAGCTCTGGTTGATTGACATTAATGCACCATTATTAGACATTATGACAAAGATGCTGAAACGGATTATCAAGAAATATCATCTTGATGATAAACTTACACTCTATGCTAGCACAGATCGTACCCAGGCATTAGAAAATGCTGATATAGTTATGGTGTCTATTTCAGTAGGACAGCAGACTAGCGAATTAGTTGATGTACATATCCCTTTGAAATTTGGAATTCCACAAACAGTAGGGGATACTGTTGGTCCAGGGGGAATTTTTCGTGCCCTTCGTGTCGTTCCCATCATAAAGAATATTATACTGGATGTCCAGGAGTATTGTCCCCATGCAACTGTATTATGTTACACAAATCCAATGACTACTAGTGTATATGGTGCACTAAAATCGTTTCCCAATATCGAGACTCTAGGAATTTGCCACGAATTGATGC
>JBHLPG010000319.1:0-4558 GCA_048939725.1 Promethearchaeota archaeon
GTAGATGAAGTTATAGTAGTGGTTGTTTCATAAGTTGTAAGGGGTACGCTTGGGAGAGAGGTAGGGATGGGTATTTGCATAGTAAACGTTACATTTGCATGTGCTACATTATTAACAGAATCATTACCATATATATGTAATGTATAGTTTCCATTTGGTATATTACTTCGAGTGATAGAAGACGACCAAGTCTGGTTCTCACTATCGATACCTTCAATATAATACCAATAATGCTGAGCATCGGAAAGATCCGAAACGTTTATTGTTATATTTCCAGTTGTATAAATCGTACTTTGAGGAGAATCTATCATTATAGTAGGTGGAGTGGTATCAATTGTAAATGTCACATTTACATATGTTATTTTCCCCATGGTCTTAAAACCAGTTGCGTAAAGTGTATATGTACCATCTTGTATTGTGTATGTAACCGGAGTAATCCAGACTGTCTCAGTATCAACAGCCCCTGGTATCCAATATGTGTAAAACAACGCATCCCCAGATAGAGAAATAATGATCGTACTCGTTGCATAAGTAATACTCAAAGGAGAATCAATAATAACTGTAGCACTCGTGGTATCAATAGTAAAAATTACACTTGCATGTGCTTCGTTACCAGCGGTATCATTACCATAAGCGTGAAGGATGTATGTCCCATTACTTAAATAATGTTGGATAAGAGAATTCCACGTCTGATTAGTGAAGCCATTATCAGGTAATCTTTGAATACGATACCAATAATGATCAGCATCACCAGAAAGGTTCACAAAGATATTATCAGTAGTAATAGTAGAATTTAAAGGAGAATTAATTGTAATTATAGGAGGGATGGTGTCAATTGTGAAAATTACACTTACATGTGTCACATTATTGACCGAATTATTCCCAAAGGCATGTAAGATATAAGTCCCATCAGTAAGATTATGAGACACTGAGGTTATGTATGTTTGGTTTTCATCATGGAATCCTGAAATATAGTACCACATTGGCACTGCATCACCAGAAAGCGTTACCGTTGTTGTATTATCTTTAAAAGTCGTGTTGAGAGGTGAGTCAATAACAACAAGTGCAAAAGATGTATCAATGGTAAATGTGACACTTGTATGCGCTTCATTACCAATGGAATCATTCCCAAAAGCATGTAGGGTGTAAGTTCCATTATCTAAACTACGAGTGACTTTAGAAGTCCATGTTTGATTTGTACCATCAACCCCCTCTATTTTATACCAATAATGCTGCGCATCACCACCAATATCGACAATAATGGAGGGATAAGTTAAATCCCCAGGTGATCTCAGATAAATAAAAGGAGGTGTGTTATCGGTAACAAAAGTGAACGTCTCTGAAGCCCAATTACCTGCTCTATCATACGCGTATATGTATAGGGTATGTTCTCCATCTCCCCAAGGTAATCGGAAAAGATATCCTTCATTCCAAGTCTGGTTGTATTCCCCATCCCAATTAAAAACTGCATTAGTTAGATGAGTATCGCTCACAGTTACATTAATAACCATTCCAGAGTTATTTACTGTTCCTTCAGTTGGTGAAATCAAGGTAATGACTGGATCTTTGTCATCAATAGTCAGTTTTGCCACAATTCCATCGAAAGTACCACCAAATGAATCACTGTAAGCATTATATGTAGGAAAATTAGATGATCTAGTATGTCCAGCAATATATGTTTCATTATTACTGTCAACCGCAATTGCATGGCCAGCATCTTCCCCACTTCCTCCTAAGAAAGTGCTAAATGAGAGTTCATTGCCATTAGGGTTGATTTTAGTCACGAAAGCATCATAGCTTCCGCTATGGATCCTGTTGAAAGCATTTGAGGTGATTGCAAAATCAGATGATGAAGTCCTTCCTGTAATATATGTATAGTTATAGGAGTCAACTACAATAGCATGACCAGAATCCTCCCCGATTCCACCGAGATAGGTGCTGAATTCGAGATCACTACCTGTAGCTTTGATTTTCGTCACGAATGCATCAAAATATCCTCCATAATTACTGTACTCGTTTTTTAATGGAAAGTTTGATGACATCGTTTTTCCAGTAATGTATGTATTATTGTAAGCGTCTACAGCAATGCCATATCCGTAGTCGACTCCACCTCCTCCAAGAAAAGTGCTATAAATTAGTTCTTTCCCTGAATGGTTAATTTTTGTTATAAAAACGTCTGTATTTCCTAATAAGCTGTCATCATATGCTCCTAGAGTTGGAAAATTTGATGACCAGGTTTCCCCAGTAATATATGTATTATTAAACTCATCTATCGCAATTGCATATCCATAATCATTTCCTTCACCTCCCACATATGTGCTAAACACAAGATTGTCTCCTGCAGAATTTATTTTTACCACAAAGACATCACTCACACCACCATTATGGGTATCATCAATAGCACCAGGAGTTGTTGGAAAATCTAGCGAAGCGGTCTCTCCTGTGATATATGCGTTATTAAAAGCATCCACTATAATTTCAGAACCAGAATCAAGATCGTTTCCTCCCAGATAAGTACTAAATTCTAGTTTATTTCCTGTGCCATTTAGTTTAGTGACAAATATGTCGGTTTCTCCACATAAGCTGCTGTTAATGGCATTTGATGTAACGGGAAAATTTGTTGAAGAAGTCTTTCCTGTGATGTATGTGTTATTGTATAAATCCACTGCAATACTGAAACCAGAATCTTCTGAGTTTCCTCCTAGATAGGTGCTATACACTAGACTACTTCCGACAGGATTCAATTTCGTAATAAAAACGTCGGAAGTACCACCATTGAAGGACGTATTTAAGGCATTAGAAGTAATGGGGAAAGCCACAGAGTCAGTCGTTCCAATTACATATGTATTGTTAAAAACATCTACGACTACATCATAAGCATAATCGTATCCACTTCCCCCAAGGTAAGTACTGAATGAAAGCATTAACGGATCGATTACAAGGGACTGGGAATGGTCAAAAGTAGATAGACGAAAGCCATAGCGATTTTCCTCTGTACCCCTTACTTCAAAGCTAGCGGAAATAGTCTCACCATCTTGTTGAAAGACTTTAAGCTGAGTATCTTTGAGGAAAACACCCTTACTTTGCAGCTTTTGGAATAAAACTGACTGGTCTTCAATGATAAAATCAGTTGAAGAATCTGCTTCTATAGTTATTAAGTTCGGATCCGCACCTGGCTGGACTACGAACTCATACTTTAATCCCTCGAGTGACATATAATATCTTAAATCAATGCCTGGATAAAGGTTATAATACCACACTTCTTTGTAGGTTGGTACATTAGTCTGTTGGAAGTTACCATAGAAGAAGTTGATATAGTGAGCTTGTTTTTCATATCCAATTGGTAAAACTTTGTGAGACCCGGGGAATGTTAATGAATAATAAACAGGAGATATGCTTTTAGGAGAATTAACTGCGAACTTTATCTCTGAGGGGGCGAATCCTACAGTCATTTCCCCTGTTGAGAAGTAATAGGATAATAAATCATCACTAACTTGTCCCAAATTCTTGATAAAACCACCGAAAGGAAGAATAGGGGTCTCCATAGGAACCTTAACTCCTGGACCCATAGGGGCCTTATTTAAAGTCCCAAGAAAAGATATATCATCAGATACTCTCTGATTTAAGCTTTGTTCTCCCCTCAAAGACAAGACATAATATGAACATAATGAAAAAATGAGCATTATTGCTACAATAAAGCCTGTAATCCTGAAATTATTAGTAATTTTTTTTCTGATAAGCAAGATAGTATTCTCCTGTCTGTTTAAGTGTAGAATATTGAAATGATAAAGAATAAATTCATTTCATTTGCGTATCGCAAATATAGAAATAAGTCGCATAAGATCTTTAATAATCTTTTTGAATTCCTACATTTTTGCGCTTGTTTGCGCTTTACTATGGGGAAATCTCATGGAATGAGCTTAGAAAATTCTGTTGTCAAATAACAATTATAATTGTTAAGCTAGCTTTCCATAAATTTCAAATCAAAAAATTCGGAAATTCTGTTTTTGATCACTCTAAATAACTAATTCTTAAAGGCAATATGGATAAAGTTTCCTAGATTCAACAGATCAGTTAGTTTCATCATCATTCGAGTTTTAAATTTCCATTTTGGGTCATATGATATCTTCGAATAATACGGGAACCAGTCTTTTACAATTATCTTATTTGACCATTTACCTAATTCCTTTTTAGGATTTCCCATACTGAATTTGTATTTTACTCCTGTTTCTCTTAATTTTCTATTTAGAATAATATTCCCTAAACCTGAAAAATTATCAAATATTAATTCTCCTCCCTTAAAATGAGTCGTCATTTTCATAATTAACTCTGATACTTTTCTTTCTTCGAAATAATAAAATAGTCCTCCAGAAATAAAGAGAATACCCTTTTCTTTTTCATAATTTATTTTGTTCATCCATGAATACTCAAAAATAGAGTTTGCAATAGAGAAACATCTTTGAGCTGGAGAAATAACTGTATTTCTATATTTAATTGCGTCAGGTAAATCTAAGTCGTACCAATCTATACTCCCATTATCATTTCGATAAAAAGTAGT
>JBHLPG010000320.1:0-4552 GCA_048939725.1 Promethearchaeota archaeon
GTCATAAAAAGGACAAGAAGAATTCCGAAAAATACATGAGCTCCATGAAGTCCTGTTTGGATATAGAATGTAGACCAGAAAAGACTAACATTGGGAGTGTAACCTTCATGGAACAGAGAAAGATATTCAAATACTTGAATACTTAAAAATATTGACCCAAAAAGAAATGTAAAGAAAAGAAAGTTTCTTAATCGTTTTTGATTCCCATTCTGGATACCTTCAACAGCTTTCACCATAGTAAAACTACTTACTATTAGAATAAATGTATTGATAGCTGTTAAGGGGACATTTAGAAGTGAGCTTGGAATTGGCCAAGTCGTCATACTCGCGATTCTAAAAGCAAAACTTGTGCCAATGACCATGGTAAATATGACGACTTCAGAGGCTAAAAATAACCAGATCCAAGATTCTTTTGTTTTAATTAATTTTTCAGAATATGATTCTTTAAAGATAAATGAAATTAATAGAATGAGGAAAATCCATAGAAATGCAAATCCAGATAGAAATTCTCCTTGACCGAATAATAATATTCCCCACGCTAATATTCCAGTTCCTATCGCAAGTATTGGAGGCCACAAGGTTATTTCGTGTTCATCATGTTCTTTTTCCACTATTGTGATTTCCGTTGGCTTTCTTAAGAATCCCCCAATCACTGTTAACATAAGAATGATGAAAGAGGCGAGTAAAACAATAATAAGCGGATCTGTTTCCCCTTGGGGAAGAAATTCTTCAAGAATAGGAATATCACTAATTAAAGTGCCTCCATATACTAGAATAGCTCCTTCACCAGCGACAATGACAAAATTTAGGTAACCAATTATTTGGCTAATTAAATAAACCAGTTGAAATGAGAGATTTTGACCGTACAACCTTTCATGCCGGTAATTAACAAAATAAATCCGTAAAATGACCGCATAGACAAAGAATACCGTTCCAAAAGTTGCCCAAATTACCTTGAAAGAAATAAATTCACTCTTCCCAGCATTTTCAATACCAAGTAGAAATGTCTCAATGCTAATGTAGTTAATACCGAGCTTGCCAGAAGCATCCAAAAAACCAGTAATCATCGCTGGGATTAAGCTTAACAGTCCAGATATTAAAGCTGAAAATGCTACAAATTCAAATCTATCAGTGTAAAGCATTAAATTCTCTGACGAAATTAACATTTTTCCTTTGGTTACACGTGATATTCTTTTAAAAAAATCTAATCGGCTAAGGATCGAAAGAATAAAAGCAAAAACACTGATAATAATACTGAAAGCTAAAAGGGCGATATGGAAATGAAGGACAATTGGATGTAGTTCAGCCATTATTCGATTCCTCCATTGAAATCTTCTTCTTTCTTATTTTGTTGTTGTCTACCTAAGCTATCAACGAAGATTAATAGTCCAACAAGACTGAAGATAAGAGAAAAACTAAGGATTAAAGGAGAGAAATAATCGGCGATCTCTTCCTCTTCTAGACCAACATTTCCAGTTAGTAAGAATTCAAAATCTCCTCTCTTGAGATGCTGTGTTGTAAAAGAATCGGTTGATCCAATCGCCCAAAGCATCGTTACACTCTTATTTTTAGGAATTGGCTTGTCATATTCATCGAATGTGTTTAACAATCGTTTAAACTCAAAGGTTGTTACACCATTTACCTCTGTTCCATTAAATTCTAAAATATCATCACTCCCCCCTAAGTTAATGTCTGGTGGGTGGGGTCCTGTTTGCCCAGTCGAAAATGCATCGATGGCATAGGTTCCAGTCCCATTGACCCATCCGAAGATCATATCCGCATTTTCCATCCTAATTTCTGGATCAATACCAATTGAAACCCATCCACTAGTATTACATCGTATTGCTACATAGATTTCTTCTCCAACATCTTCCCAGAAAAGAGAATATTCCCCACCTCCTACAGTAATGTTGAATTTATACTCTTCATCAGATATAATACCATCAATTATGTTATTTTGCTCTTGATTCTGAGATGCATTTATGCCTAAAGAGGTAGCAGCTATAGAAAGAGCTAAAATAAAGGTTATGAAAAGTCGTTTATGCGTTTTGTTTGAAACTAGGTTCATCCTAATCATTTTTTTTCACAAACGAGTAAGAGATCAATGACCATGCAAAGATCCCTCTCCTTATAAGTTTCTTCCTAATCCAAGAGTTTAATATAATCCTGCCTCATCTTCTTTTATTTTTCCACGAAATAATCTATAGACATAAGCGGTGTATAATAAAACAAGTGGAAGGGCAAATAAGGCAATCACAAGCATTATAAGTAACCCAAGATCCGAAGCAGATGCATTACGGATTGTAAGACTATAACTGGGATCTAATGAAGAAACCACTAGGTTTGGATAAATAGCGATACCCGCACCTAATATACTAAGAGCTATGGAGGCAACTGAACAGATAAATGTTCGAACTGGGTCAGCTTCAGTCCAGATATGCCATAGTGTGATGAGAATAGCCACAAATCCCAATAATGGACTTAAAAGAAGAACAGGATTTGAAATAAAGTTTTCTAGAACATGATTGTGAAATATCACGCTAATAACCAGAGAAATGCTTGAACATGTTAAGAATACGATAATACCTATTTTAGTCCATTGGGTTGCCTTTTCCTGAAGTCTTCCCGTCGTTCGTACACGAATGTAGATGGCTCCGTGAGTAATGATTATTGTAAGAGCCAATATTCCAATTAAAAGGGCATACGGATTAAATAAGGACAGGAAAGTCCCCATAAAATTCTTATTTACATCTATAGGTAAACCTTGGACTAAATTTCCAATTACTACTCCGAAAGAGAAGGAAGGTACAATACTTCCGATAATGAAAGCTGTATCAGCGATTCTATGCCATAGTGGTGAATCGAACTCCTCATGGAATTCAATTGATGTCGCTCTTAGAATTAAGCAAAAGACAACTAAAATCAACGGAAGGTAGAATGCACTGAAAACAGTGGCGTACACATCTGGAAATGCTGCAAATAAGATTCCTCCTGCAGCTATTAGCCATACTTCATTTCCATCCCAAAAAGGGGCGATTGCTTGAAGGAGAACTTTTCTATCAGCTTTTGTGATGTTTTTATCTTTTTCACGAGCAAAAAAAAACCAAAAACCAACCCCAAGATCAAAGCCATCAAGGATGGTGTAAATAATTATGATCAGTACTAAAACAATAAACCAGATGTCCTGTAACAATGTCAATACATCTAATCCTTGATTAATAGCCATCATTTCACCTCCAGCTTGATTGGTCCTTTGATTATAATCCGCCTCATAATCAGAATCCAGATTATTGTAAGTATAATGTAGGTTAAAATGAAGAGACCTAAAGATATCATAATTTGTTCTACTGGTACGACTGTTGAAACTCCATCGACAGTTCTCATCACATCCTGAACGATCCACGGTTGGCGTCCGACTTCTGTTGTTACCCAACCTACTTCATTTGCCAGAATCGGAAGAGGAATACATATGATAGCTAAGCGGAGATACCACTTCTGATATTTCCAATTGGTGTCAAATAACTTCTTTCTCCAGAGAAGTATCACTCCTATACCAGAGGTCAGGATGAAAATGCCCCCCAAAATTACCATAGCATGAAAAGAATAGAATGTAAGCATGATAGGGGGTGTATCTGGAGCTAAATCATTTAATCCTGTAACTGTGGCATTTGGATTTCCAAGGAGGATACTAAGGAAGGGAATAAACATTGTGTCTAGCTGGAAGTAGATTCTCGACTCATCGAGGATAGCAAAAAGGACTAATGGGACACCAGTTTGTGTCTCGAAAATGGCCTCCTGAGCTGCAAACTTTGCGGGTTGATATTCAGCTACCATTGTTGAATTCCAGTGGCCAAGAAAGATTTGGAATAGGGAAAGAACAATCCCCAGAACGAGTGCTACTCTTATTGAGTCCTGAGCAGCTTGGATATGTTCATTCTTTAACAGATACCATGCACTGACCCCTATGATGAAAAAAGACCCTGTTATCAAGCATGCATTTATTGTGTGAAAGAAACGGGGAAACATTGAGGGTGTAAATATAGCTTGCCAGAAATCAGTCAATACTGCTCTTCCTCCTTCAATCTTAAATCCCCTCGGAGTATGCATCCATGAATTAGCGCAAAGAATCCAAAAGGCTGAGATAACAGAACCAATTGCCACCATTAAAGATGAAAACCAAAGGACACGATCAGAAATGCGTTCACTTTTCCATCCTTGAAGCATTACTCCAAGAAATACGGATTCCAAAAAGAAAGCGAAAAAGACTTCTAGAGTTAGCATACTGCCAAAAATCCCACCTACGAAACGTGCAAACTCGCTCCAATTGGTTCCGAAGCTAAATTCCATTACGATTCCCGTAGGGATTCCTATTGCTACAGTTGTAGCTAAAAGCTTTACCCAGAACCATGAAAGGTCTTTATAATGAATATTTTTCGTTCTCATGTATTTAGTCATAAAGTAGACTATGAACCATGCTAATCCAATTGTGATTGGAGGAAATATAAAGTGGTATCCAATAGTTAGCCAAAATTGTATTTTTGCAAGTGTAACT
>JBHLPG010000321.1:0-4542 GCA_048939725.1 Promethearchaeota archaeon
GAAAGAAGTCAGGAGAGAATTTCGTCACATCAAAGACAACTTTAATTCCTGTCTGATTTTGAGTGGGAATAAGACGAACAATTTGACTATTGGGTTTAAGAATCAGAATTGCGGATGTTGCTTCACCAACGATTGCTTCAACATATTCTTTCGGGAGATGAACTGGTATTGGATCGTCTAATGAAATTATTTTTGCCATGGTAATGGGTTCCATTGGTGCTTCCTCCAATGGTTCAATTTTTCCTCGTTGAATCTTCAAAAAACAGATCTTTGATGACTAGCACAGTCTGATCAGCACAATGTCATACCCAGTGTCGGTATTCATGCGATCTGTCTCTGTTCACATCAAATGATAATGAGATGTTTAAATAAATACAGGAGAGAAAAAAGTGCATATTTTGAATGACATTTTGTACAGGGACTTTTGCAGCATTGCGTATTATTTCACAAATACCGATACAAAATGTTATCTAGGGAACCAGAGTCCTGAGTTTGGAGGAGTTATAACTGCCTGACATTGTAGTAACCTTAATTGTAGAGAATGGGATCCTGATTTCGATGAATGGGAGATACATACCGACTAGGAGCCTTGGATTCTTACTGTTAATCCTTGATTTACCAAATAAAAAATTCTTACTTTGATGTTAGGGAATTCACTATTATAAGAGTGTTCATTCTTTTAAATCTTGAGATTTCAGAACTAATGTGTAATACTTAATTTTTATTAATGAAGCTGATCCAGAAAACATCTTCTTCTGCATTTTGGAAAACTTAATAGTCTATGAAACAATAAAGACATAGATTTGAGGAACGGGACGTTTGGGCAATGATTCACGCGTTCGCAATCTGCAACATTGAAACAGGATTGGGTCATGAAATTTATATGGAAGATAAAGGAATCCGATTTGATCCCACTCTCCTCTGGCCTTTAATAGGCGCACTCTCAGCTTTTTCGAAAGAATTTATGTTAGAAGAAAAATTACGAAGTATTCATCTAGCAGAGCATCAATTAGTTATATATAACCCGTACGAAGAAGAGACAGACCCCATTGCATACATAGTCTTGCAGGATGCTTTTGATAACATTGGATATACGAGGGCGAAAATTGACGCGATAAATAAGATTATGAGAGTGTTTACACGCACCCTACTAGATATTAATTTTTCAAAATTGATCATTCCAAAAAAAGAAATAAAGAAGATAAGAAAGATCATCCAATTTTCCCAACATTTTCCTGATGAAATATCTGAAGATATTTTAAAAGAAATTACGCGATTTCAAGCGAATACGATCGGAATGGAATTTATTAGCTTATATATTGCAGATGTGGATGAAGGCATTATAAACCAATTTGGTCACAATGATCAAAATGAGCGAGCAATCTTTCAATCATTTATTCCAATAATTCCAATGAACAAAGATCTCTGGTTTGAGGCAACCAGAGAGGACATTCCAGAAGATGATGAATTAGACAAGGAAGGATGGATAGTAAAACGAATAGGGAAGGGTACTGACTTTTATTTGATGGGACGGTTTTATTATAACACAGAAATAAAACCCTTTTTGGACACCCTCCTAATTCGAATAAGCTCACAACTTTATGACGTAATCAAAACAATCGTCCCCAAACGCCCATTTTAGTTACGGATATTATACCAATATAAGAAAGATTACACTTAATCCCTTCTTGTGATCCACTGGCTTTTGTATTTCTGACCTTCCCTTTTTTTGATCCACTGACCTTTATATTTCTGCCCTCCAATTCCTAATGCAATCAATACTCCTCCAAATGAACTTAGGAAGGCTATACCAAATCTGAGGATTATCTCAACGGAATGTGTGTGCTGAGATAAAGGGAGATTAAGAATTAAGAGAATCCATGAAGCTAGGATTAATCCTATTCCTACTCCCACTTTAATTTTATTTACCTCAGGATTAACCAATTCTATTGATTGTTCTTCTTTTGACATGGTTATCAATCGCTATACTTAGGAGTAGGTAGTTCCTAAAAAGCTTTCTAACTTGAATAGTGAACAATACTTTCATAGAGGTCTTTTAGGACTTCAGACTACAATATAACCCAAACTACTTAATATGGCCATCTTCCTTCCTGGATAAATGAGGAATATTAAATGGATATGGTACAAGTTTCAAAATCTTTAGAAGAACAATATGGTGCTGCTTTTAAAACATTAGAAAGCATTATCAATTTTTGTCCAGATGAGATATGGATAGATTCCCCTAATACCCCTCCTATCTTTGGGGTAGTTCATCATACTCTTTACTTTGTAGATTTATATTTTAGTAAAACAAAAGATGAGCGTAAGAACTATAAACCTAGATTTCCAGAAGATAAGGATGATTTATTTAAGGAAAATCCACTTAGTAAAGATGAGTTATTGAACTATTTAGTTGACATGAAGAATAAAGCCAAAGAGTGGTTTTCGAATATGACTTTGGAAACTTTAGGAGATGATCCTGTTTTTGAATGGCATGGCTCGACTTTACTTAGTTCTCTTTTATATAATCTTAGACATGTTATGCTTCATATAGGAGCACTGCAAGTTAGATTAAGACATCAAGGAGTTGAAAAGGAATTTTGGGTCAGTCATGCGCCTTTATAAAAAATTAGTTTTTCCTTATTCTCATGTTTATTATTTCAAAATCATAGAAGTTCCGTATTCTTGCGGTAATAGCTATAATAAGCCAAAATAATGCAGTAAATGAGTAAAAAGGGGATTGGAATCATGATTGGGATGTAATTATGACCAGTTCCTGGTTCACGAAACAGAACTGCTGGAATATCGATAAGTAATAGGATCAATTCGCACATGAATCCATGAAAGATGACCTTCTTTGGTTCTTCGTTTCCGAGGGTAAATTTACAAACCACATACAGGACAACAAAACGGTAGAGATAATATATGAAGTATTCAAGAGCTGTAAGGAGAAGAATGTCTGGATCTCCAGCAGCTACTTGAAATTCCCGATATTCCCATAAGATGGCCATCACTCCACTTGGTCCTGGTCCTAAATCAATATGAAAACCGTAGGGGAAGACGAAGACTATTATAGTAGTGATTATTATCACTATTCTTCTAATTCTAGAAGGTAATTCAGAAGTGGGGAGGTCTTGAGATTCAGTCATAAATAAACACCGTAAGTTGAATATATTACAAGACAAGATCTAGTAAATGATCCGTTTTAAGATTTGAGTTCCTTCCAAAAATGGAAATATATCTTTCACAAGTTGACGATCAAAACGAAGCCCGTAAGATTCTTTTTGTATTTTTGTTGACAAGTAAGGTTCTCCTTTCATCTGTTGTAACTTTCCTTAGTAGAGGGATGTGCTTTTCAATAGCTTTCTGGACGAGTTTGAATTGGAAAACTTTTAACTACCCATGGTTGCAAACCTATATGCAAGAAAATAAAGATTGGAAATAACTATAATGGTTGAAATCGATGAAATAAGCAAGAAATTTCTGCATGAAGAGGACACATTGATCATAGCTACTGTTGGGGCAAATGGTAAACCCTATATTGCTGGATTTTACTTCATGTATCATGAAGAAGAGGGTGTAATCTATATTCTGACAAGACCCAACATCTTGACGATCCGAAACATCCAAAGGAAGCCATATGTGGCTCTCTTAGTCCATCATATCTATAAGGATGATTGGAAGAACCAATATGTTATGATAAGAGGAGTAGCTGAAAATGTTGAGGACAAAGAAACCATTGACAAAGTAAAGTCAATGAGAATCAAGAAGTACCATTGGCTTGAAGAGGAACAATTCTTGGCTAGAAGGGAGACATGGGCTGTGATTCGGGTTATCCCCTCTTATTTTCGTTCATTTATACGTGCTAGAGACACAAGCTTCCCAGAATTAAGACCCCCTGAGCATTCTCATTGGTGATTATTCAGATCTCTGGGAATCTGTATGTCCTATTGACGATTTTCAATCGATTTTCAATGAATTTATAGGATAACAAACCGGAGATCCATTCCCTTGTCTCTAAGAATTTCCCACTCTTCTAGTAAATTGGGTCTTCAATTTCCGGAATAACAAATTATAAAAAGAATTCAGTACCCAAAGATCTTGAATAAGCTGATGGTGACGAATTGGTAAATTCTCACGATAAAAAGAGGCTTTTTCTTCGTTATACATTAGATCGTACAACCTTCTTCTTCCTTTTTACTGGATTTATTCATTTATTTTTCTGGTTAGTTCAATCACCGTATGTTACTAATCAACTAGAAGATGTTTATTCATTTCGTCTTATTACTTCGATTATATTTTCTATTCTCTTATCTATCTTTGCCATAATTGAATATAAAGAAGTGATTTTAAGGAAAAATTTATCCAAATCCCCCTCCAGTTTAATTAAATCCCTTTTTACAATATTTTCACAAAAGCAGCTTCTCCTAATAATTACTCTAATTTACTGCAGCAATATCATAGTTTTCTTGTTTTTGGCAAATTATTTCGAATCTACTCTTGAATTAGTAGCTTTACTAGTCATTTTAATAATTTCTTTTG
>JBHLPG010000059.1:0-18441 GCA_048939725.1 Promethearchaeota archaeon
ACACAGATTTTGTCTTAGAATGTCCACATTGTAAAAATATCTTGAATTCATCAATCTATGCTGTCTTAAGTCAATGTCAAATCTGTGGTTCACATATATCATGGATTAATGACCTTGAATCAAGAATTAAAAATCTAGATATATCAATGCACTACGAAAAGAAGAGAATCAATAAATTGAGAATCTCTAGAAATACTGAAGGAAATAATAGAAAAATCAATTATCGAATTATAAAACGACAGAAAGAGAAAAAACGAGACTATTTTCGAAGAGAATTACAGAAACAAGCACAATTAGAATCGCAAGATCAAACGCTTTTACTCAACCAAGATTACTTAAGAAGACAAACACAGCAACCATGTCATAGACAATACATCCCATTAAGGATAATAGAGTATGTAGAAAAAAAAGAGAATACAAGGAAAATGAATTTTTGGGGACTAGAAAGCTTTATAATCCTTATATTGGTTATTATAATCTTTATTTTTGTCACTATTTTGTAAATTAGTATTTCACCTGTTACTCCCACCTTCTGAACTGAATCAATAAAATAAGTACGCCTAAAAAAAAGCCAATTATGCAAATGAAATAAGGGGTGGCGTATGGCACTATACCGTATAATGGATTATCTGTATAATCTGTGGGATTCCCAATCAATGGTAAAAATGGATCCATATCATTATATAACGGAGCATCAAGTATGATGTGTGAAAAAGTTCCAAGAAAAGCACTAACAACTGATTTTTTTAACGTAATATTGATAGAGAGTTTATTATTGAGAGTTTCACTTATACCTATCTTTGTCAACACAAAATAGGATAAAATCCCAGTTAATATTCCAAGGATTACTGCACCAAAAAAAGAGTGCAGAGGGCCGTGCAATGGTAGTCCTGAGTCGGGAAATATGAAAACTGCGGTTATTCCCTCAATATCTGGCACAACTGATCCTATAAATAAGGCTAATGGGTCGAGAAATGGCATAACAGTAAATAATAAAAGAGCAATGCCAAAATGAAAAGGTGTGAAAGGCACGTTACTGTAAACTCCGTGTGTTAGGTGTCAAACGTTTATTTAAACCTTATGACAGAAAAAACTGTCAGGAAACAAGTCAAATCATGTAATCAATTACTGATGAAAAATTTAATGAGATGTAAAATAGGAGTAGACATGTCTACTTCAAGGAAGATTCATTAGAAATCCATTGTTTTACCCATTCTGAAATGGTTGAGAATACTTCATCTAATGCTACTCCAGCTTCGGTCAGAGAATATTCAACTCTGATTGGGATTTCATTATAGACTTCTCGAGACACTAATCCTTTTTTTTCTAAGTTTCGTAACCTTTGGGTTAGTGTTTTAGGGCTACCTCCTATTTTATGTTCTAGTTCAGTAAATCTCATTATTTTATTGACTAAGAGTAAACGAATAATCATTAATGTAAATTTTTTACCAAATAGATCAAATACAGAATTAATTAAGCATTCTCTGGAGCATATATTGTCTTTATGTTTCGCTACACACTGCCAATTGAGTTTATTTTCTTTGTATTGAGTATTTTCCAGTTTTATGTCCTCTTCCTGTAGTTGCTTTACTTTTAGAAAGTTATGTTACTACTTTACTCTTTACCATTTAAATACTTCCCTTTATGAAGCCTAAATAACATCAAATTTTTAAAAAAATTAACCAAATTAGTTGGATGAATTCATGATTAACCAGAAATTTTCAGAAGAGAAATGTAATAAACATGAACTCTTGGACTCTTTCAAAAATGGTTGTTCTCAAGAACAACGAAAGAAATGTCATGGAATTAAAAATGATAGCTCTATCCAAGTTACAGGAAGAAAATGTAATGACTAGAACAACAGCAATTGTAGTAGATAATTTATCAAAAAGCTTTGGTAATATTCCTGCGGTAGATCAAATCAGTTTTGATGTTAATAGGGGAGAAATATTTGGCTTTCTTGGACCTAATGGAGCAGGAAAGACTACAACGATTCGAATGTTGACTGGTGTTCTAAGACCAACCAGTGGTTCCGTTAACATCTTTGGAATCGATGTTTGGGAAAATCTACTTGCTATTAAACAGATCATTGGTAATGTTCCTGAAATGGCTAATGTCTATATGGATTTAAGTGCTTGGGATAATTTAGAATTGACTAGAAGATTATTCAGTATTCCTAAAAATATCCGACATGAGCGTTCTGAAAAATTATTACGTGAGTTTGGTCTTTTTGAGAAAAGACATGTCAAAACAAAAAAATATTCAAAAGGAATGAAACAACGATTACTGCTTTGTATGGCGCTCCTTAGTGATCCGCAGATTCTTTTCTTGGATGAACCTACTTCAGGATTAGATGTCAACAGTGCTAGGACAATCAAAACCAAACTCAAAAGCTATTGTCAAGAAAACGGGAAGACAATATTTTTGACAACCCATAATATGCAGGTGGCTAAGGAACTATGTAATCGGATTGCCATAGTAAAACAAGGAAAAATAATCCGATTAGATACCCCTGAAATGTTATGTGTATCAGAAGAACTATTTCCATCAATTGACATTGAGTTTAATGAATCATTGACCTCGAAAGAGTTCGAGGGATTACAAAATCATGTCAAAGAAATTATCTATGATGGAACTACTATTAGATTTTATTTAAACGACTTTCAAGAAGGAATTAATAAAATCATTAGTCATCTATATAATAATAAAATTATGATAAAGAAAATTTCAACACATGAACCCAGCTTAGAAGATGTTTTCGTCAAACTTACGAACGGAGGAATTATTAATGCTGAATAAACCACTAAAACCTAAACCCATTACAATTTTGTATACACAGGTTAGAAGATCTTTTGCTTTCACAATCAAGGATATCAAAGTTTATTACAATAAAGGTCCATTAGTTATCCAAGGAGTATTGTTTCCCTTAGTGTTCTTTTTTGCTTTTACAATAGGAAGAGTAATAGAACCTACTTATGTTATTTCTGGATTAATGTTTTTAGTGTTATTTTTAACGGTAACTTCTATTGGTTCTGTTATATTACCTTGGGAAACAAGGGAGAAAACGCTAGATACAATAATAACTTATCCGATCTCAATATATACAATACTTTTAGGAAATTTATGGAGCTCGCTAATTTTTGGAACCATTTTAACCTTGGTTCCACTGTTAATTGGTACAATTTTTTTTCATTTATATGAATCAGTAAATATATTTCCAATTGTTCTTGCTATTATAGCTGGAGGTTTTTTGTTCTCCAGTTTCGGGCTTTTATTAACCATTCCACCAGGAGATAATCCTTCTGGTATAATGATTCTTACATTGATCATTAAACTCCCTGTTCTCTTTTTTTCTCCTCTTTTCCAATCAATATCCTTCAATATTATTAATCTTGTAAATCCAGTAGTCTATTTTATTGATATACTGAATGCAAGCCTATGTGGCTCTAGTATTTTCGGTGATCTATTTATCTTTATTGATTTGGGCGTACTTATTATTTCAGGAGTTTTTTGTTTAATTTTGGCCTTTTTTTTCCATTCAAAAACATTACAAAAACGGATATGTAGGTAAGAATATCCCCCCACCCTTTTTCTTTTGGATAGATTTTTAACAAGCTATACTGATATCTCACATTTCTATAATTGCTGCTATAAGAAAATAGGGGCACCCCATCGGACTTTCTGACATCAACCTAAGCACTGCTCTCTATATGGCCCCCTACGAGACCATTATTTCAGCTTGCATTCACTGGTGTACTAATAGTTCAATACGAAATAAGGTTTCCATCACACTTCGGGCAGCTTATTTTTCCTGTCCGAGTCCTTTGACAAAGACAATCTATGCATACAAATCGACTACATGTATCACATATTAAACCGGCTACTGTTGTTGAGTGTTGGGACTCACAAACTTGACAAAGAATAGATTCTGCAGGAGTCGCAATCGCTTTACCCCTGTTCTGTTTAACCACTCGTGTAGCAATGGGTTTCTCATGTTTCAATTCAAGAAGGTTTAAAATGTTCTGTATTGGCTCAACAACTTTTCTATCTAAACCACGGATAAGAAACAGACCCCTATCTAAGGATTCAATAATTAAATTCGCTTTTCTACCTTTTCTTTGAAAATAATAGCTGTTTATTTGATCTTTTAGGAGAATAATGATTTTTTCTCCATAATCAAAGAAGATTGAGGGATTAAAGATCAAAATTTGTAAACTTGTAATAATTATGAATGATGAACGTATTAAGCGAAATCTTGTTTGAAATATTCCTAAGATTTCTTCTGTTTCGCTGAGGCTAAGTCCTCGCATAATATGAGTTGTAACGTCAAAATCAAATGATAAATAACCTGATTTGTTATAGAATGCTAAATAATATTGTTTTTTCGGTTCTTCAGACTGTAATTGATATTCTCTTTCAATTGATCGATTGATATGCCGTTTTGGACTTTTTAGATAAAAATAAAACAATAGAGGGGCCATTCCCAGAGTGTAAAGAGATATCAATCCAACCCCAATTAGAAGAATTATATATCCGTATAATGGAACCATAAGAATTAATATGAAAACTGTTTTCAAACGATTAATTCGAAGAAGAATAGCTTGATAGGCTTTATCCTGAGTAAAAAGAGTGTGAAACTCTGGTTGGTAAGGGAAGATAGTAGAAAACGCTTTGTTTTTCCCCCAAGATTTTATAAAATTGCTTTCCGCATTCTTCAAGCTGATTAACCAATAAAAAGCTAAAAACCAAACCCAAATGAGCCCGATTATTGATATACAACTGATAAAAATCCATGTTTCAACCTTTCTCTTGTACTCATATTTCTTGTAATAGGAGTGAGTCAGGTACTTCATATTGTCAGCTTGATTATGTTCAGAGTGAGATGATTCTGATAATAGTTTTTTCTTTGATTTCTTATCAGGTCGGAACTTGGTTAATATTGACCCATTAAATATTTTGATTCCTCTGTCACGAAATCGTGGGGTTGATTTTCCTCTTATAGGCTCAAATGATTTATCCATTTCTGTCGGATTGATCTCTAGATACTGCTTCACAATCTCAGAAGGGGCTCCACATTCATTTATCGCTTCAAGAACCTCTCTATACTGAACTCTATCCTCAGAACTCAATTCACGACATCGAAGATGAATGAAATCATTAATTTCAGAGAGTAAACTATCTATCTCATTGACATGAAGTTGGGATTCAGATCGAAGAAGTGTTTCTATACTATCAATATATGTTCTAGCTAGCTGTCTAGCATCAGGATCTAATTCTTTCAATTTCTCAAATCCTCTTCTCTCTTTGAGCTTTAATCTCAGCGTACCATTTTAAAATGGTCTTATTCCCCAATTTGTGATACTCAGTGTATGCAGATACCATTTCGTCTATCATATGCTCACCATAATCCGTAATCGTATATATTTTATATTCCCCTAGAACAGAAACGATTAATCCATCTTTTTCCATCCGTTTTAGCAAAGCATAGACAGTACCAGCCTGTAAATCAACTCCAGTTTCCTGAAGTAAGCGAATAAGACCATACGCGTGAGCATGCTTTGTTTCAAGACGAATTAGGCAAAGTATCATTAGTTTCAATATGACACGTCTGAGATCACTTTGGTAGTCACCAAGAAACTGGACTTTACTTCGAGCTTCATCGGGTAGACTTTTTTCCTTACTACTCGCCGTGTTGTGTTCGGATCTCATCGTAAAGGCACTGGAGTAGTTCTTATTATATAGCTAGCGTGACTAGTGTATTAAGACTAGTGTGACTAGTGGTATTTATAAGCTTGCATTTCTAGGTATTCAAACTCACAAAATCCCTTTTTTTTCCTCTAATTGAGAAGAATAGATTTACTGTTTCTTATATAGAATCTTATCTGTTTTCCAGAAGATAGTTTGGTCTTATTTATATATTCGATAAGGGAAGTAAAAAAGAAATTCTTTTATGAAGCTGATCTGATCTATTTAAATAGAGAAATTGGTCTTTATACGACCTAGGTCCATGATCCATGACAGCCTCAGGAAATGAGTTTAGTAAAAATCTCCCCGCTGAACTTGAAACAGAACTGAATCGTTTATATGACAAATTGAAGACTATTCACTGGAGTAAAGAAGATTGTATGCTGATTGCTCCCCTTACTTTAGAGATTAACCGACTTAAAGAGCAGAAAAACGCGGTGATTCTCGCTCATTCCTATCAGATGCCCCAAATTATCTTTGGCGTTGCAGACTTCGTGGGGGATAGTTTAGGGCTAAGTAGACAAGCGATGAATGTTGACGCAGATATTATCGTGTTTTGTGGAGTAAGATTCATGGCTGAGACAGCGAAACTTGTTAATCCTGAAAGAACAGTCTTACTTCCCTCATTTGAAGCAGGATGTTCCCTAGCCGAAGGGATCACAGCTAAAGACGTTCAAAAATTGAGATTACAATATGTAGATATTCCCATTGTTTGTTATGTAAACACGACTGCTGCTGTCAAAGCAGAATGTGATGTGTGTGTGACCAGCGCGAACGCAGTTGAAGTGATCAAGCAATTAGATTCCGAGACCGTGATTTTTCTACCTGATCGACATATGACCCAAAACCTTGGTCCCTTAACAGGCAAGAAAATAATTGGCTGGGATGCGGAATGTATTGTGCATGACCAATTCACCCGTGAGCAAGTTCAACACCTGCGGGAACAATATAAAGATATCAAAATCCTTGCTCACTCAGAATGTGATCCTTCCGTTGCAGCTGAGGCAGATCTTGTCGGGAGTACGGGAGACATGATTCAGTATGTCAAATCCTCCCCTGCTCAGAATTTTGCCCTAATCACGGAATGTGGCTTATCTGGACGATTACAAATCGAATGTCCTGAAAAAACCTTTTTTGGAACCTGCATTTTATGTCCGTATATGAAAACAATTACTCTTGAAAACATTCTTCAAGTATTAAAATCCCCTCACCGTACTCAAATCATTGACATCCCCAAGAATATACAGATCCGAGCTCAAAGAAGTCTAGAACGAATGTTTAGGTTGTCAAGGAACTAAAAATCATTGATTTTTTGATCTTCGCTAATTTCAGCGGTCATCAAAATACTTAAAGACAGTTACTTAACTTTTACTAAGTCACCTGAAATAGTTACCCCATTTACGAAGAACATCACCAGATCTAGTGTTCTGAATCTAATAAGAAAGCGAATAGACCAACTTAGAAAGATCTTGTAATATTTTAAGACAAGTTCACAAACTAGAGTGAATGATTATTTATTAGTTTAGGCTCTCGTGATTTTATTCAAAAAAAACGATGGCTGATTTATTAGCAATGTAATAGAGAATAGAACCATGAATAAGGCTATTCTGCTCTGAAATTTCTTATTAAAAGAAAAATTGATGATTCTTGTTATATCATAGTCAATCTCGGAACTACTTATTTATCAATCTAATCCCTTGTTAGATAATACATTCTTACTAAATAATTATTCATCAAAAGAAAAGGGAAAAGCGTCGCTCCAGAGAGTAATCCAGCTTCTGTTAGCTCGTCAGGGTCACCCCATCGGAGTTTCTGACATCAACCTAAGCGCTGCTCTCCATGGCCCCCAAAGAGACCATTATTTCAGCTTGCATTCACTGAGGATGCTCGTTTCACCGATACCCTGCTCGTCCTCAGGAGATTAACTCGTCCACTGTTACCAGCGACTTCACTCCATCATAGCCATGAGAGCAGGGGCGTGTCGTTTCTGTAGCAGAGCCCAACCTCTCGGTTGACAGCGAATAACTACCCAAAGGTACTACCCAACTGTTCAGTGTACACGAATGGCTGGAATTTCCTCAGGTTTCACGAGAAACCCGCAAGTCAGACTTCTGCTTCGACGCCATGCTTACTAGGATACCTTTCTTTTTAAAGGTTTTCACGTTCTGAGTCTCTGACATTGCAAATAGCTTGGAAAGGGTTTCTAGGTACTTTTGAGATAGAGATTAAAACTTAGAATAAATTCATAAGTTCATATATTCCAATATAGAGAGAAGAGAAATGGACGAAACCATTAAAACTCAAATTCTAGCTGCAATTACAAAATATAAAACGGAGATTCTAGAATTCACCAAAGAACTCATCTCAATTGCCACGGAGAATCCCCCTGGTGCATTGTACAAAACATGTGTTGAAGTAATTACGAAGAAATTATCTGAAATTGACCTTGATTACGAAATAATTGAAGTACCAAATCACGATTCTACATCAAAGGATGGACGATATTGTATCCTCTGTTTTTATGGACCAGGAGAAAAAACTCTATATTTACATGGGCATTATGATGTTGTTCCCACATCTGATTATACCCAATTCCAACCATATATCGAAAATGGCCGATTATATGGACGTGGGAGCTCTGATATGAAGAGTGGTCTAGCAGTTATGATATATGCTCTTAGAATAATTAAAGAATTGAACATTCCTCTTAATGGCAGAATTGGATTAACAATGGTTCCAGATGAAGAAACTGGTGGGCTGATGGGTTCAAAATACTTATCTGACATTAATGTCCTTGGCAAGAACGCTATAGGAATGCTATTACCAGAGCCAACTAGTGGGGTCATCTGGAATGCAAATCGTGGAGCAATTTCACTTCGAATTACAATCAAGGGGAAATCTGTGCATTCAGCGTTACAATATCAAGGGATCAACGCTTTTGAAACCATGATTGGGGTTGTCAATAAGCTTCTTGAGTTAAAAGAGGAGGTTGAATTACGACCTACTAAATACAATATTGATCCAGAACCTGCCAAACATTCGATTTTAATGCTTGGAGGCCGATGTGAAGGTGGAACGAATTTCAATCTTGTCCCAGGAGAAGTTTCATTTACTTTAGACCGTCGAATCAATCCTGAAGAGGATCTTGAAATTGAAAAACAAAGGTTATTTAGATTATTTGAAGAATTTGAGAAGAAAGGAATTAATCTTGATATCGAGATCATTCAAGAAGGTAAATCTTCTGGCACACCTGAAGATGGCCCATTAGCTCTAGCTTTATCACAGAATGTCGAAACTATTACTGACAAACATCCATCCTTTGAAATGTGTCCTGGTCTCTTAGAGATTCGTTTCTATATAGAAAATAGTGTTCCTGCCTTTGCGTATGGTCCTGGTTTATTAGTGGTCTCACATGGCCCTAAAGAATTTGTTAAGATTGAAGACATTTACAATTGTATCGCAATTTATGCATTAACAGCTATTGAAATCCTCCAGTTTGACAAATAATAAATTGTGAATAGATGATCGAAACATAATTCATATCTTGTTTATCTCATTTCTATCGGGTCAAATGACCTAATTTAATATGGAGAACCTTTAAAAAATGCGTATTGTTGTTTTGGATACCGATAAGTGCAAACCCAAGAAATGTGTGAAAGAATGTCGGGGTTCTTGCCCAGTTGTCCGCTCAGGAACCGAAATGTTCGAATTTGAAACACAAGTTTCCCAACCAATCATTCATGAGCAGTTCTGTACTGGATGTGGAATATGTCCGAAAGCATGTCGTTTTCATGCTCTCTCGATTATTAATACTCCTGAACGATTAGATAAAGATTTAACTCACAGATTCGGGAGAAACGGTTTCACGCTATTTCGATTACCAGTCATTAAACCAAGAAAGGTCAATGGTTTAGTGGGTCAGAATGGAGTAGGGAAATCAACTGCGTTGAAGATCCTATCTGGGGATATCATACCTAATTTTGGGGATCATGAGGAGGAACCTACTTGGGAGCGCGTTCACGACTACTACAAAGGAACAGAGCTTCAGAATTATTTTCAAAAAATGATAGAAAATGAAGTTAAATGTGTTCGGAAACCACAATACATTGATACCATTGCTAAGCACGTTAAGGGATCTGTTAAGGATGTCATAACTCGATTCGATGAAAGAGATGTCTCAGACCAAATCCAAGAAGATTTAGCTCTTCAAAAAATCTGGAACCGGGATATTAAAATCCTCTCTGGTGGAGAGCTTCAGAAATTAGCTGTGGCTGTAGCGATGGTTCGGGATATGGATATCTACCTTTTTGATGAACCGTCATCATTTCTGGATATTAATGAACGACTTCGAGTAGGGGGGGCTATTAGGAGTCTAATAGAACATGGAAAAACAGTGGTGATTGTTGAACATGATTTAGCTGTATTAGATTATCTTTCTGATTATGTTACAACATTCTATGGGAGTCCATCATCATATGGTATCATTTCCCAACCATATACAGAAAAAGAGGGAATAAATGTTTTTCTTGATGGTTTTATCCCCTCAGAAAACATGAGATTTCGTGATTACTCCATTATCATCCAGAAATCTTCAGTGAGAGAAAAAAACATCGTTTCGGAAGATATTTTGTCTTATCAAGATCTATCAAAAGTTTTCGAGCAAAGTAATTTTTCTTTAGATGTTAGACAAGGAACAATTCACCAAAATGAGATTATTGGAATACTTGGTCCTAACGGAATTGGAAAAACCACCTTCATCAAGATGCTAGCGGGTTTAGAACCCCCTACCTCTGGAACAGTAGAGCGAGTTATTCTTGACAATCAACTTGTCGAAGAAGATGGTAATTCTGCTGAAATCCTTCGAGTAGCTTACAAACCCCAATATATATCTTTGAATGGGGAACAAACAGTAGAATCGTTTCTCTTGAAAACAGGGGGGGCTATTGTTGCTACTGCTCAGTTCAAAAGTGAATTCATTCGTCCTTTTCAACTGACAGAGCTATATGATCAACCACTCAAGTATTTGAGCGGAGGAGAACTTCAAAAGGTTGCCATTATAAGTACATTAGCTAAAGATGCCGATTTATACTTACTTGACGAGCCTTCAGCTTTTTTATCCATTGAAGACAGATTAACTGCAGCTAAGATTATTCGACGGCTAATTCAGAGTAAGAAGGCTGCAAGCTTCATTGTTGAACATGATATTGTGTTCCAAGATTATGCAAGTGATCGTATAATTGTATTCCTTGGGCAACCAGGGGTGTATGGGAAAGCTTATTCCCCTTCTTCCGTTAGAACTGGAATGAATCGATTTCTTGGGAATTTAAAGATCACATTTCGACGTGATCCAAAAAGTGGACGCCCTCGAGTAAACAAGGACGGTTCTAAGCTTGATCGCCTCCAGAAAAATCAAGGCGAATATTATTATGAGAAATAGCTCAGAGACTCGGTCTGTAGTTACCATTTATTATGCAGATCAATGTGATAAAAAGAAATGTACTGGAATGAAAACTTGGCGATCTTACAAAAAAAATAAGTTTCCTTCTATCAATGAGATGAAGTTTGTTAAACGAATCCCTCAGATTCCGCGATATTCCCTAATTTTAAATCCACTTGCTAAAAAAATTTTATGCTATGAAGACCAGTCAATTTTCCTAAAATCGGGATTAACTGTTCTGGACTGCTCATGGAACCAAACAGAAGATATCTTTGCGAAAAAATTTCCTAATTTGAGGAGACTCCCGTGTTTAATTGCCACAAATCCAACTAATTATGGAAAACCAACAAAACTTACCAGTGTTGAGGCTCTTGCAGCTGGTTTTATTCTATTACGAAATGAAAGAGCAGCAAAAGAGCTAATGGGGGTTTTTAAATGGGGAAAGCAGTTCTTAACATTAAATTCTAATCTACTTTCCGATTATGCAGCGTGTACCAACACGGAAGAGATAAAAGAAATTGAAAGCGAGTACTTCAACTCCGAAAATACTTAGATATCTTTTTACTGAATTCACTCTTCGAAAGAAAAAAGCAGAAAAAAAGATAAGTTCAATTAGTAAATCTTCTCAAATAACCTTAAATCCTATAATATAATGATTTATATGGAGTAAAATCCTCGTGACTGCCGATAAACCTTTGAAAATAACTTTATTAGGGGTTAAGCAGTCAAAACCAGGGAATAAGTTCATTTTTGTAGGTGAAACCGGAGATTGCTCTGAATGCCGTCTTCGTGGTGTGTGTTTAAAACTCGAAGAAAACAGAGTTTATGAGGTTGTTAGTGTAAAGGATACCATTCATCCTTGTGATGTTTTTGTGGAAGGAGTTCAGACTGTGGAAATATTTGAACCATCTTATTTAGTAACTACAGGAGCAAAACTCGCCGTGGAAGGAGCTACTATTACTTTCAATCATCGAGATTGTGACTTAATAGACTGTCCTCATTATTATCACCACTGCTGTCCATCATATCTTAAGGAAGGTGAAAAACTTAAGATTGTAGATATTTCAAAAGAATCTGTTGAATGTGAACATGGATATCAGTTGAAGTTGATCACAGTTGATCGGAATAGTGAGCACGATTAATTCATCTTTTGAGGATATAAAAAATGCCGATTGCTGAAAACGACTGGATAAAAATTGACTATACAGGGCGCCTAAAAGAGAATTCTAAGGTATTCGATACCACATTAGAGGATGTAGCGCGCACGGAACGTATCTTTGATGAAAAACGGGGATATAATCCCTTATTGTGTCGAGCTGGGGATGAGAAGTTCTTGATCCCGGGATTAGCAAGAAAATTAGTTGGGCTTGAACTGAATTCTCCGCAAACCTTTGAAATTGCATCTGAGGATGCGTATGGAGAAAGAGACTCTAAAAAGATCGAGATGGTTCCAACAAAACGTCTACGGAAAGCAAATCTTGATCCACGGGTCGGAAATCGAGTTCAATTGGCTGGAAGAAGTGGAACCATAATTTGGGTGGGTGGAGGTAGATCGCGCATTGACTTTAACCACCCCCTCGCAGGGAAGGATTTAATCTTCGATATTACAGTAGTTGAGCATCTAGAAGACGAGGAGCAAATTCAAAAAGAAATCATTTCTCGTCGGTTTCCTGGCATCAATCTAGATGAACTAAAGATCGAAATTTCTGGGGATCCTGACACAATATCTATTTCTTTACCAAATTATTTGATCTTCATGGAAGGTCTTGCGATTGCCAAATATTCATTGGCAACAGAGCTTCGTGACTTTCTAGATTTTAAGGTTGTTAAGTTCGTTGATATTTTTGATTATCAAGAAACAATATCCCCAGATGAAGAAGTAGAGGCTCAAGAAGAAGCTACAGATGAAGAAGAGTAATTTTTAACAAAACTTACTCCACTGATACTGCTTTCATCTTTGGAGTATATTTTTTTGTCCACTTAAACTTCCGAGGATCCCGCTTGAAATCTAATAAAGATCTACAACATTTACGACTACAAAATCGAAGCAACTGGCCATTTCTTCGTACGAATGAGATACCAGTTCCAGCCTCAATATCGTGTCCACAAAAAGCACAAGGGAAAATTCTGACCATTGTTTACACCAATTAATATTTAGGGCCGTTTCAAATTTCGAGCTTCTCGTTCTGTCTCTCTTAGAAGGAGAATATCACTTTTACGGATTGGTCCTTTAACATTTCGGACAATAATTCTGCCCCGATCTCTTCCTTCGAGTACTCGAACACGTACTTGCGTTATCTCACCTGTTACGCCAGTTCGCCCTATAATTTGTAGGACTTCAGCTGGAATAGAGATTTCTTCCTCACTCATATAAAACACTCCTTAGATGCCTGCTAATTCTTTTATCCTAACAGCTAGATTATCGACTTTGGCTTTAACTTCGCCTTCGTTTATAATCGAACAGCTAGCTGTTTTCACTCCTAAGTTACAGGCTTTACCAAGTTCATCTTTGCTTACTACATAAAGATAAGGAATCTTTTTGTCTTTGCATAGAAGTGGGAGATGTGCTACAATTTCTGGGGGATCAACATCTAACGCAATAAAAACTAATTTAGCCTCGCCACGTTCAATACTTTTTGTGGTTTCGTTCGTCCCCTTACGAATATTCGTTGGTTCGGTGCTGACGTTCTCGAGTAACGCCAAAGCATCGCTTTCAAGTCCTTCAGGTTGTTCATAATTCACATAAAATGGTTTACTCATTTTTTTGCGACCTCCAGGGTCATATTTCTACCTAAATAGTCATACCCAATCCTTGGTCGGGCAGATAATCACTCTTATTGAAGAATTAAATATCTTACTTTTTTAATGAAAGGTTTTCAACCTATTTCTTCTCTAATAATCCCGAGGAAACTCCCAAATTTGTATTTATCTCTGATCCATCCAGTAGACTCTCCATTCAGAGACACGTCTATCACGTATTTTAGCAGTCCACATGCTTGGACCATTTAATCGGGGCTCATTAGAGCAAGTAGAATACCCAATCATAACAGTAACATTGTCGGTGACAGTTACCGAGGTGAAGATGTTTCTGTAATCAGGATAACTTGCAAAGAACTGTCTCCACCCTTCTTCCATATTATCAACATCTCCAGAGTTATCTATGAATATGTGGTCATCGGTCATTAATTTCACTAAACCAGAGAGATCTCGCTGGTTTATCCTTTCATTAAATTTTAATGCGATCATCATGACATCGAAAGAATCCAAGGTTTTCCTATCCATTCCAATGATTGGTATTGATGTTTATAACATTATCTTCCTTAATTTCCACCGGCCCCCCTTCTTTAAGACTTTTACCAATCCATTTCGAAAGCCTATCTTCTAACCTTCTTGCTTTTTCGTAGATCGATATGAAATTCATTTGGTTTTGTCAAGTCTATATGGCTTGAATCGTTCAATTGAAGATCAGCGAGTATATTGACATGTGGAACCTCAAAAAAATCTCTAGTATTGAAAGTGCTGACCAATTCCTGGATGGTTTTTAAAAAAACGTCATCATTGAAATCCCTTGTTGGATTTTTGTTATCGGAATGAGTAGGAAAGCGCTGTTTTTCGGATTTTATCTCAGATAATGCTGTATAGGCTTCCCTTACATTTCTAAATTTCGTTTCTGCCTCTTTTAAGTCAAGTCCACTAATTTTAGCTCGATCAGGGTGATATTTAAAGGCTAATTTCTTGAATGCTGTTTTAATTTCTGATGAGTTGGTGGTTTTTGGAAGTCCTAAGATTCGATAATACTTTTCCAACGACATTCCCATTCTAAATTCGTTCGTTAATTGTTTCCTCTTTGTAGCTTAATCTGAAACATGGATGTATCTTCAGGGATTGGTTTATGTATTCCGCACATCGGACATACGAAGATTTTTTCATCATCATTCCCCTTAACCATCCATGTTCCTCCGCATGAACAAAAGATCGATAAGCCGGTTTCAACAGCCATGTAAATACCTCCATGCTATTTGTATCATTCAAGATGTTGGAATAAAAAAAATGAAGGGAAAAGGAAAATTTGAATTATAGGGTCAATCGTTTCTTGCCTGTCCCTGGTGCTTTAGGAAGGGTGAGTGACAATGTCCCTTCTTTGAATGTTGAGTCAATTTTTTCTGTATCGATTGGACTAGGAAGAGAAATGGCCCGATAAAATTTGTACGCACAACGTTCTTGACGAAGGTATTTGCCTTCTTTTTCCTCTTTTTTCTCATCTTTTTGTTCTGCAGTTATTTCCACGGTTTCGGAAGTTACATCAATAGTGATATCTTCCTTTTTAAATCCAGGTAGGTCTGCTTCGACAATAAAATTTGTGTCCAGTTCCCGTACATCAACTAGAGGGGCAAAAACTCGATCCGTAAGAGCTAATTCTCGATCACCAAAGACATTCGAAAATAAATTTCGCATTTCATTCTCAAGACGAGATATTTCTTGGAATGGATCAAGTCCCCATCTTCGATCTCTCCTAATTAAACTCATTTAAATCACTCCTTTCATATTTCATCTTGTTTAATGGGAATAGTTCCCGTTTTCATCAGTAAGGGAGGGTATATATATATTTTTTGTTTAGGTTGAATAATACAAATCCAAATTTCCAACCTTTTCCAGCCCTCAAATCCCATTTTATCTTTTCATTCACAGAGTATTTTTTTTATTTTTTCGTTTTGTGAATAAAACATTTAATGCATAGAATATTGAGTTTAAATGATAATATTTGTTTAATAAAAATTAATCTAAATTTCGCTAGTTATTTTCTTAATTAAAAACCATCTCTAAATTTTATTCGGGGTTTATGACAAAAATAGGGGAATTATTTTTTAATTAAAATTCTCTTTATTTTTAATAAGTCCTAGAACTCGTATTTCTGGTGGTTGGTGACGTCAGTTCTTTTTCTACATTGAAAGAAAGAATAATATGTATTTTTTTCAGATCAAATGCAATAATTACTGGAAGCAATGTAAGGCATATAATTCAGGAAAACAAAAGATATAAATTTCTGTATAAATTAACAAAGGTTCGAGATAGATAATTACAGGTGTATCTAATTACTATAGACTAGTTATCAAGAAATCTGGTCAAGGGAGTAATATGTATATGGCTATTTTTAGAACTAAAATGGATAGCTTTATTAATATGATGTGTTACGCCGAGATTAACATTATTAAAAAAATTTCAGGTTATAGGACTGACAATACGATTAAGAGGGCCACAGTACCCTTCCTAGGGTAATATCAATCCTCTTAGAGTCATTTGATACAGCTCTATAACTTTGAGAAATCCTACCACAATGTTATGGGTGATTTTTGCAAGTCTATCGGCTATTTTTGAATCCTTTCGGTACATTCTACTTAAGAAGACTGTCATTACTAATATACATCAATTAACCAGTCATATGTATTTTTTATCTGGTGTTTTGATGTTATTTTTTAGTTGGTTAATCGGTTTTCCCAGTTTAAATTCATACTTCTGGATAACTTTTATTACTGTACTTCTTCTTAATGCTTTGGCTGTCCCTATGTATTTGAAGTCCATTCAGATCTCAGAGGTTTCTCTTGTCGTACCTTTATTCTCATTTGGGGCCATATTCTCCATCTTCTTAAGTTTTTTATTGATACAAGAGATTCCTTCCTTGATTGGGATAATAGGAGTATTATTAATCTGCTTTGGTTCTTATGTTCTGAACTCACCATTTGAAAAAAACTCCCGGTTCGAACCCTTAAAGCAACTTTTAGTATCTAGAGCAAATATACTTATGTTGATAAGCGTGTTGATAACTAGTATAATAACAATTTACTCCAAGGTCTTAGTTCAACAATCAGACGTCATTTTTGGTACAGCTTTAGTTTATCTTGGTTTAAGCCTATTTTTTTATTCATTTGGCTTCAGGAAATCATTTCATAGAGACTATTCATTTGATAAAAGAGAACTAATCCTAGGAGAAAATAAACCTAATAAATCCTTTCAGGCGATTTTCTTTCTAAGTGTTTTACTTGTTTTAGGTGTGATTACTAGGAATCTTGCTTTAATATTGCAACAGGTATCTTATGTGATGGCATTTCGATCAATTAGTATTATTTTTTCAATATTGCTTGGAATAATATTATTAAAAGAAGTTAAAACTCAAGGAAAGGGTTTTGCAATACCAATAATGGGACTAGGTTTAGTTCTAGTAGCCTTTGTATAAAAGGGTACTACTATCTAGGCATTCTAATTTTTGTATAAAGGATTTGATAATATTGTCTGGATTTCATATATGATTATATTATTATTTTCTTTGAATTTTGGTATATAATAATAAAAACTAGTTAAAAAATCCATTTAAAAAAGAGAACTTCCCTGTGAAAACTGAAATTTCCATAAGATTTATAAAAAAGGGTAGAATTTACCCTTATTTACAGAAGACTGGATTTTAGATGAAAAAATTTTAATTTTTTAGATCGATAATATCGTCTTCTAACAATAATGTATTGAATTAGTCTTTATGAGATGATTTTAATCTGATCTTGTGGGCTATTCAATGAGAAATGTGAAAAAATATGAATATATATACCGATTCCGAAATGAAAACAGAAGAAGAAGTCAAAAAAATTGAAGATCTACAGCCACTTGAAGAAAATATTACAGTTATATTTGAAGTGGTTGAAAAAGGTGAAATAAGAGATATCTATAAACGCTATTCTGGTGAAACACATGAGGTTTGCGATTTTAAGGTAGCTGATGATACAGCTCAAATCATTTTAACCCTTTGGCAAGACGATATCGATACGACTGAAGTTGGCCAGACATACAAGTTAGAAAATGGATTTGTGAATCTTTTTAATAATCGACTACGCATAACCAAGGGTAGATCAGGAGAACTTAGCGCTATTGACGATGGAGAATTTGAAGAACTCAATCAAGATAACAACCGTTCAGATGAACATCATGAGGACCCCCGTCGACGAAAAAGACGTACTAGATATCGCAATGATTATTTTGAGCCCTCTTATCGCAACCCACGTGTCCAAAGAAAAGATAGATGGCGTTATTGAACAATGCTTGTATCCTTATTATTTCTTTCGGAATATAAGTTTTAATTGTTGACTCGCATCAAAAAAGATTTAGAAGTTTGATCGAGAAAAGTAATTTTTTCCTGGCTAAAGGATGATTAAAATCAAGTAACACATGACTACTAGTCACATCTAGAACTGTTGCAAGAATTGTTCGTCCAC
>JBHLPG010000060.1:0-18354 GCA_048939725.1 Promethearchaeota archaeon
ATATCAATAATGAGGGTCGTAAATCCTTGTTGGCCGATTGATAGTAACGCCTTTGATTGGATTAATTGAGAAAAAATCTCAAGAGTTGTGATCTCTAAGAAATAGAATTGATTGAAAAGTTGATAATTACTAGAACTCCTCGCAATAGTCAAAATTGGAACTGTACGGTATTCAATCCAGATCACTTTTGGTTTTAGGAATTTAACATGTTCCCTTAGAAGTGTTTCAACCACGTCATGATAGTTTCCAACGAAAACTATCGGTTTTGATAGAAGTGAATTAGAAATCATATTATTCACAGCTTGGTTAGTTTTTGAGGATCTAAGAGATGATTATCACGATCAGACACATGTTCTTGATAAACTAGATAATAAGGAATACCAAATAAAGTGATTATTAGAAATGGAAACATTATAAGCACAGGAACAGGATGAGATCCTAACACATTCATAAAGGGATCACTAGAGCGTGATTGAAGTACACCAACAACAGTAACTTCTACATTAACTTGGGTTGGTCCCTCTAAACTAGCATAATCAGGTGATATAATCATTGTCAGAAATAGATCCTGATTGATGGTAGGGGGTGTTTTAGTAAGATTGAATTCAATTTTAAAATCATTCTCACTCGGATAGAAAGTCTTGTCATCTATCACCAAAGAATTAATCTTAGAACCATGTAATAACACAGACACAGTGCAACAAAGCTGCATCTCTTCTGGAATTTGAACATACAATATAGGCGAAATAATCAGACTCTTCTTCAGAAATGAGTACTTAACTGGTTGAATTTGGTATTGATTTGCTTGGAGTAATGGTATGGGTTGGTTTACCAACGGTTGTGCAAGATTTAAAGCGATCAATTGAGTTCCTTGAATTACAAAATCAACCATTGGGGCACCCAGAGTGACACCAAAATCCAGTACAAGCATAATATCTATTTGAACTTGAGTCTGTTTTGAATAATTCAATGTTACCAACAACATCTGGGGAACCTCAAACTGGTAGGAGAATGCCTGAACTAACCCTACCTCTTCAAAAGCACTGAAAGTTGCTTGGACAGGAGCGCCATTTGCAGTAACTTTGAGAAAAACATGCTCAAGATGATCTCCACGATTCTGAACGGTCATATTCAGTACCAATCGATCCCAAATCTGGGAGGGAATGATAGTTCGTTCAAACACAGTTTCTACTTCTGTAACTACTTGAGAAATCCTCAGATCATGTGTCTCAAAAGGGATATTTGTTGATGAGGAAGCTGAAGGAGTGACACCAGGAGTACATATGGAAAACAAAATTGAGACAAAAATCAGGACTAAAAAAATATTTAACCTATCCATAAAGGATAATCACCTCTGAAATGACGTAGAAATGGTTAAGGAGTAAATCTGCTAAATTCAAAGCAATGAAAAACACCCCAAATCGCGAAAATGTCGTGTTCCTTTTGAGGTCATTGAATGGGATTCTTGCTAGTCTAAGATTCCTTGTTTTACTACGTTTCTGCCAAGAATAATGTTTAACAGGATGGGGTAAGTAAATTGGTTGTTTCCCCAATGGAATCCCCTCTGGATTGAGAGAATCTAAGAACAGATGGGAAAACCATGCCAAGGATAGCGTGAAGATAGTCATTAAAAGGGCAGGGTTAGAAAAAAAACTGTCTATCAAGTAGTAACAAGGAAGAAAATATCCCAAGGTCCATGGAGAATGAGTCAAGGGATGACGAACGCGAGGTTTAAGTTGCACTCCTCCATATTGCCAATTTGCGACAGTATACTTATCTAAAAGATTAGGTACTAAACTAAAACTGCCTAATGGAAAAGATAACCCCAAAAAAAGCCAAGCAAGCTCAGGATCTTTGATCAGAACCAGAGTGAATAAGTTCAGAAAACCAACTGCAAACAAATAATGGGTACTATTCTTCATCAACCACGCCTCTTTCGGTTAACAACGTTCCCCGTGATGACTAGTCCCGAGAAAATAGTTCCTGCTAAAACGATTTCCACAAAACCATCAGTATCTTTCCTTGATTCAGGAGAGCTATTACTTATAGAAGAATGGGATGAAGTAGAAACCTCAGGATCAGATGTTAATGATGTTAAATGGTAAGGTGTTACTTCAATAGAAGGAAGAAATAGACTATTTTCTTGGCCAATGTCATCCACCGCTACCACTTGAAGACTATGTACCCCCTCATCTAGCCAGATCTCAAATATGAAATAAGTGTCATTTTGACTAACGGGAGTCCTTTCAACTCCATCCACCAGCAAAATGACGTTATCGACTTGGTAATCATCGCTGACAGCAATTTCAATACGTCTAAATTCCCCTCCAGGGGTACTGCTCACAATAACAACTGAGACATTACCAAAAACAGGAGGAATGTCAGTAGCATTAAATAAACTGGAAAAATTCCGTTCTATCCCGAAAACATCAGCAACATGAAGAGAATAATTCCATATTCCAGGAGGAAAGCTAGGGGAAATGAACACCCATTCTTGATAACTACCTGTTAAGTCCTCATAAAAAGATGTCTCATCCACTGTGATCAGGGTTGTTCCGTTCCAAACAACTAATGTGATTGAAGATGCATCTATCGTTGCATTTTGTTTCACTACTTGTAATTGCAAAGTGAAATTAGTTCGTGTTGAAGTGTACTCAACACTTATTGCAGGAGCATACCACTGAATAGCATACACCTCTAGAGCGGACGGATTCTCATCCCAGGGATACCAAGTGTAGAATGAGATTGTCATGTTTTGAGCAATGAAAGGAAGACGGCATTCCCAGCGATTTCCATAATATTCTGTCATATCATAATAAGAATTATCGTATAAAAGTTGAATAGACTCTAATGAAAGATCACCTGTGTCCATTTGTACACGAATCTCATAGTAGGAGGAATCATGAGTAAGAGAGATTGATTCAAAGATTGGAGCAGGTGGATCCCACACAATCTCAAAGAAATAAAAATCATATTCTTCTAAGGTGGTATTCGCGAAGAGAGTCACTTGCCAAATACCAGGAGAATTGAGGCAAAAAGTTGTGCGATAATCTTGGGAAAGATAACTCCATTCCAAACCCCCCATAAAAGAACCATTGAGATTTATTCCAACGCTATCAAAATTCGGATGACTCATGATGTGAGTATGGATAACATAAGTCCCTGCCTCATCCAGCTTTTCCCAACCAGGATCAATGAGTAACTCGATTGTCTGCACAATAGAAAAGTACACTGATTCTGTAAAGACATTTCCTGCATCGTCAAACGCATACGCTTGTAGCTTGTAGTGTCCCACTGATAAATTCAGCCAGAGAGGCCCTAGATAAGATTGATTTGAAGAATGCACAGAAGCAATGCAATAAAGAATGGTACTACCATTTGATCCTAACATAATTTCTATTCCATAAGCATAACTCTGGTTAAACGGTGAATAAATCACAAGACTAGGTGGTACCGTATCAATAGCAAACAATGCTACTCGAGTAACATTGTTACCCACCTCATCAGAGCTTATTATTGTTAAATTATGGGTTCCCTCGGTCAAATCAGCAAAAATTGTTCCTGAACTGATACTACCCAATTCTAATCCATCAAGAAAAACAACTACATCGTTTTCATCTGAAAGATATGTTAAGGTAATTTCATCACTTGTATAGGTAATATTTTCTGGGTTAATTAGTACAAGTGAAGGCGCTGTGTTATCCACAGTGAAATTTGCTTGCGCATGAGAAATAATTCCATAAGCATTCTGCCCATAAATATGACAAATAAAATCACCCTCTGGCAACTCACGAAATTCAGTGGACACCCAAGTCCTATTATTCGAATCAAGAGGGTCAATACGATACCAATAGGTCTCTGCATCTCCATCAAAGGAAAATTCAACTATAGCTCCATACGTCTGATTTAGGGGGCTTATGATTTCAATCACAGCTGGATTAGAATGTATTAAAAGTATCGATTTAGCACTTAAACCTGTACGATAGAAATCAGTCTCCGGAGTTTTTGTTAAAAGACTATAATACCCTGGTTCATCCAATACGAGTGAAAAATAATAATTTCCAGCTCCATTAGTCGAATCAACTTGTATTTCAGTCCCATTAATCTCTAAAGTGACATCGATCATTGATAGCGGGCCTGATACCTCCCCAAGGACAGTACCATCGATGTTTATGGTTACATCCACTGAAGCTTCCAATGGCGCAGAGAGTGAAACTACCACGTCTTCGAAGACAGCTATAGAATGGTGATATTCTTGGTAATAGACGTAAGTATCATTACTAATAATGAGAATTTCTTGTACCCCACGGTTAGTAAAGGTATATTCGTAGCTATGCATCCCAGCTTCACGCCAATTTTGCCAAAGTTGTCTTCCTATCCAAATTTGGTAACATTCGGAAGAATTAACTGTGAAAAAATAGGGATCATTAACATTACCATTCTCCTCACCAGTTACAATGATACTTGGAATAGTGTACATTGTTGAGAAATCATACTTCGTACTATTAGGACCAATAGCCCGAATAGAGAATCCTCCCTTATAATAAGGAGTAGACCAGTTATAGTAGCCTTGACCTGTTGAGTTCAGCGAGACTGAATCAATACTAGTCCATAACAGATCGCCTTCTTTTTGCCAGTGAAGGTAGATCTCGTCATTTAGTCCCCCCTCCAAAGAAATAATTGTCCAATACTCCGCAATTACCTCAGCTTCAATCATAATTGATAATGTTGGTCGGACAGTGAAGCTAATTGTCGGGGTGTTAATTGTTGAATGATAGAACTCCAGTTCATTTCCAGAATAAGCAATTTCAACGAAGTGTAATCCAATCTGGATAGAGTGCGAGATAAAATAATCATAAAAGAAAATTCCTTGGGCATCCGTTATAGTGATCCCCAAAAAAACACCAGTAGTAGTGTCAGTGAGTTCAACTTCTTCATGAGCAAGAGGATTGTCAAGCTCGTCAACTAATTGGCCCCAAAAACGAATGGTATTGCCTTTAATAGCAGTTGATGTATTCTGCCCCATAGTTGAAGTATTGAAGTGAGGATTCGAAAATATCGAGAGAACAAATAACTCAATGTGCGCATCGTAATTAACTGAACCATAAAAACGGACTTGATATTGCGTAGCTCCAAGTGGATGAGACGGTTTAATGAAGTAATGAAATTCAAGTCCAGGTTCACATGGAAGTGTTTCAATGACTGAGTTATTACTCGCAAATTCGAAAGTAACAAGCCCCTCACTAATAGGCATATCGCCTGAAAGCACTGTAACCTCAATGATGGTGATAGCATTCCTATCAACTCCACCACTCTCATAAGTCAGATCAAATTCAGTCAAACCTTTGATCACAATCGGAAAAGTCTCTGAAACATCGACGATGTGTTGATCTGTTGTACGAGTCTGCAAACTGAACTCATGACTTCCTACAGTGGAATTTGCAGGAATTATATAATCGATTACGACAAACCCATCCTGATTTGCTGTTTGGTTTGTGATGGAGTTTCCATCAGTGACATCAATGAGTTCTACTTCAGATACCACAGGGTGAGTCCAAATATCCTCTTCAGTTACATAAATATCAAAGCGAATGCACTCGTTATGACGGTATTCAGTTGCATTCTCAGAATGATCGATACGTGCGCGATCAATAATTGTCACATTTTCGGTTGAATTGGTAAATTTAAATTCTGTACTTGGGTCGATGAGCTCCGTGATAATAGATAGAACTCCAATCGGTACTGAAGAGTTTGGTGAAAAATAAAAGGTAATTTGTCTTGAGGAAAGAATCTGACTATCGATGATGACTTCCTCTTGGCCAAGGAAATAATAAGATTTCAGTTCTAGGCCAATCGGATAATCACCTAACACAGTAGTGTTGAGTTCTAAAATGCTCTCTTCACGCTGAAGAGTACTCTGGTCTAGATTCTGGATTAATGAAAATCCAGAACTTAGAACTGTTACATCGTGAATGGATGAAATACAGGGTTTGGTTTGTGAGAGTGAACTCCCAGTGTATTCTGCGACAAACGAGTTGATACCTACAGTTGTAAAAACAGGGATCTGATAATCAAATGAAAAAGAATAGAAAGCCGAGATATGGAGAGGAAGAGGGCCGTGAATATGGATTGTTGGAGACCCACTAAGATTCATATTCTTGACAAAGATATAACCCTCTCGAAAGTGGGGTTGAAGTTCCCCAATAATTTCAAGGTCAACCACAAATCGAATGGAGGAGTTCTTATACACAATAGTCGAATTTGTTGAAAGAGAGATTGCTGTTGTTTTGGAGCTTCCAGGAGTGAAATCATCAAACTGAACCGTACAATAGCTAGAGGAAGGAGAATAATCCATAAATCCCTGGAAGGCAGCTTCGAAAAAATGTGCTCCTTCCGAAAAATCTCCCACCGTCCAGTTCACTACGGCTTTTCCTCCCAAAATTGTTGCATCAACATATTCCCCAGTATTATTAATGTGAGTGATTCGAATGAGCCCTGTAGGTACAGGATCAAATCCCGCATAAACCCACACAGTGAACTGAATAGCCTCACCAGATCCCGTTACCACTCCTACATCGGATAAAAGGGTAGTTGATGTATCTACGGGCGCAGCGAGTGTTGGAGAAATGGTAGTAACTCCTACAACAAGAAGAAAGCTGATGAAAAGCCATCCTCTCACCAGTCTTATCGAAACAAACCTTGAGACTTGAGACATTCTACTGACCTCTAAATCTTAACTCCTGATTACATATGCCTCTTATATACTAGAAAAGAGCTTGTTCCATTTTCTAGTATTTAAGGGAAGGAAGAAATCTATCTTAGAATATTACAACTGAATGATGTGAAAGATTATGGCAAAAGCAGAATCAAAAGAAGAAGAGGTCATTCCTGAACCAGTTGAAACCGAGAAACAAAAGAAAAGTAAGAAGAACACGACAAGTTCAGAAAAACCATTCTTAGAGACAATATCTGGTATTGGGCCAACAACACGTACAAGACTAGAGGAAGCAGGTTATGGTTCAAAGGAATCAATTGCACTAGCCACTAAAGCTCAATTAACTGAGATCTCGGGGATAGCAGAAAAAACAGCAGCTCTCCTAATAAGGGAAGCTAGAGCAAGATTTGATCTTGGATTGAAAAAAGGGACTGAATATGAAGAGGCTGCAAAAACCCGGGTAAAGTTAACTTCAAGCTCCAAGGCATTTGACGAACTCTTAGGTGGTGGCTTCGAAACAGGAAGCGTAATAGAACTAGCAGGCGAAAATGGATGTGGAAAAACCCAAATTGCTCATCAATTGGCTGTTAATTGCGTTAAACAATTAGATCAGGATGTAATATGGATTGATACCGAGGGAACGTTTAGATTCAACCGAGTTGTACAAATAGCGGAAGCTGCAGGTATCGATCCTGATACAGTGTTGTCTCGAATTACTGTTGGCCGAGCTTACAATAGTGAACATCAAATGGCCTTAACAGAAGAAGCTCTTACAATGGTTCCAAATGTCGGTTTGATCATCGTAGACTCTCTGATGGCTCATTTCCGAAGTGAATTTGCTGGCCGAGGAACCTTAGCTGAGAGGCAACAGTTAATCGGAAAACATCTGTCGTTTATTTCCAAGCAAGCTGAAATCTTGAACTGTGTGGGAATCGTTACCAATCAAGTTTCCGCTAAACCTGATGCCATGTTTTTTGGTGATCCTAATAAGCCAGTAGGGGGCAATGTGGTCGGTCATTCCGTCACTACTCGATTAATGATTAGAAAAGGAAAAGCAACTAAACGAACAGCCACTTTAACGAAGAACCCCGAGCTACCTGACGGAAAGATCGAGTTCGCGATTACCAGTGAAGGGATTCAGGACTACTCGAAGTAAGTGCCAGAGAACGAGTCAATGATTGACACCAACCTTCCCCCAGCGTTACAACTTTTTCCCCATAAAGAGTTACGAAATTATCAAACAAAATTCCTCCGGTTCGTAGAGAAAAATCCCAAGGCAATGATTCATGCCCCAGTGGGATTTGGGAAAACAATCATGGCTTTGATTCATTCCCTTCCCTTGGTAAAATCCCAAAATTACCAATTATTCATTTTTGTTCGCACCAAAACGCAGGTGTTCCGAGTATTTTTAGATGAAATCTATAAAATTGCGAATAGTAGGAAGTACGGATATCTAACTGTCCTTCCTCTTATCCTAAAGGCGGATCTTTGTATTAAACGCGAAGAAATCCCACAATTCTATCACACGATCTGTCAACAGATCCGATGTCCTTTCCTTGAACAAGCAAAGTCGGTTCCAGAAGAAGATTTTCCTGCGATAGTAGAACAAATACCAATAACTGCCCATGAAGGGTCGATCTCAATAGACACATTCAAAGAGGCTTTTAGGGAATTTGGTTGTCCCTACCACATCATAAAGCGATGTATTCCCTATTCAAATATTGTAGTTACGACTCAAACCTATTTGAGGAGTAAAAACCTGCAAGATATATTTGCACAGCTAATCTCCAAGAGTTCATATCCACAACAAATGGCGATTATTGATGAAGGGCATAACTTTACAGCGGACATTGAAGCAGAGATCACATTGCACGAACTGAACAAAGCGCAAGCGGTTATCCCCTTAAAGGTTATTGATGGCCTTCAAGAGTTAGTCCTCGCCCATAATGGCAGAGTAGAAAGACCCAACAATCTGTCCGCTGCTTCCTTGGATGCTTTCTTGGATCATGAATATAACTTAACGCTGGCTGAAAAAACATCACTATTGAAAGTTAAAGATTTTTTGGCATCTAGAGGGGATATCTGGGTATCAGAGAAGAGAAATAAGCTAATACAGCTGAATCCCTATCCAGATCAGGCATTTACCTTCATAAATAATTACTTCAATAGAGTGCTCCTTATGTCGGGAACATTCACCCCCATCGCTTTGTATAAAACACTGTTTGATTTGAACTATGCAACGTTAAGTATTCCAGCGGACTTTCAGTTCAGCTTGAATGGAATCCTCTATCAAAGAAAATTCACCTCTAAGTTCACCGAGCGAAGCATTAAGACGTATGAAACCATGGCGACCGTAATAGAACGGCTACATTCTAGCAACCCATTCCATACTATTGTTTTTACAACTTCTCATGAATTTAAGCAGAAGCTCCTAGCTCATATCTCCTTCCCTCATGTCTATATCGAAAATCCAGGGATTACCCCTTTCTTCTTGGATGAGCTAAAACAGAAGAACCATGAATGCATATTTGGTGTGATTGGGGGGAGATTATCTGAGGGTATAGAAATAATTGACTCAGAAACAAAACGAAGTCTCCTATCTTTGATTATTATCGCAGGACTTCCTTTTCCTCGACCTGACGCCACCAATCAGCTACTCAGATCGCTCTATTTGAAGCGATGGGGGTACCGTATGGCTAACCTCCTATCTATGTTACCAGTTTCGCGAGGGATTTCCCAAGCTATTGGGCGAGGGATAAGATCAGAATCGGATTTTGCTGCAAGCATAATTTTAGACTATCGAGCCATAAAAATGAGACCGCTATTACCCCCCACCTATGTCTATCGTAATCTCCAGACATTGTATAATGCCTACGACCTGTTCTTTGCAAAAATGAAACGCTTATTTGATATATCGTGAGAGGAACTTTCTATTTCACCTGTTGCCGTCGAACCACAACTAAGAGTGTGATAATGAAGAACAAAATACTTGCTCTTCCCAGAAGCTGAAAAAAATCAGATAGGTTAAGAAACCTAAAAAGAGGATCATCTTGAGTGTTAAGACGGGAGGAAGTATGAAAGCTGGAACTTGTAAACTCAGGCCAATTTCTCACAGTAAGATAACCTCTAGAGGCTACCTGCACTGATCCTTCAGTACAGATTGCTGTGACTTGGATAATATATTGGGAACCGTCTGGAAATGTGGTACTATCCCAAAAACAAGAAAGATCGATAGTATATGACTCAATCACAATCCAAGCTTGACCATTGTCGGGAGAAATTGAAACAGTATAGTGTACTTGATGGTCAAAGACATCCTCTCCAACGGTCCAGTGAATCTCAATCGTACCAATGATAATATCCCCCGTCTCAGGTGAAGTAATGGAAAAAGGGTGAATATGTCGGCCATTGTCAATCGTAAAGGGAACTTTGGACGAAAAAACACAGCTCGCCCCCTCACTACAATTAGCTATAATTTGTAAGTAATAGTGAGAGCCATCAACCACGGTGGTGGTGTCCCAATTATAAAAAGGGACTGCTAGCCCTGTCGCTATTAAAATCCATTTCTCTCCTCCATCCATCGAATAAAAGATGGAGTAGGTGATATTGTGGTCCAGTAAATCCACTGCAACCCATTCAATCAATACTATACCTGAAAGGGGCTCCTCGTATCTAGGACTGAGAAGAACACCCAGAATAAGATGATTTTGGATTGTAGCAGGGGATTGGTCGTGGTTGTTTACACCCCCAGCAATGAAATACGCAACGTCAACTACGCCGTCTCCATTCGCGTCTGGACTAATCCAATCATTCCAGAAGTTATGGGTAAAGATATTTAACCATCCATCATCGTATGCTTGAGAGCTGTTCCCAGGATTGTTACCATAAAAATTATTATATGAAACGGTGTTATTTTCGCCTAATTGTATGAATATCCCGTAATATTTGTGCTTAGCTATGATATTGCCAGAGAATAAATTGTTCAATGATGAAGCAACAACTTGAATGCCAATAACACTATTATTCGTGATATTGTTACTATAAAGGGCACAATGGCGGGAGTCTTTAAGAAGAATCCCAGTATTATTATTAGATTCAACTGAGTTATTCATGAGAACACAATACTCTGAAAACTGAATTATTATTCCAACGTCTCCGTTTCTGGAGATCGTATTATTGACAACAACGCAATCGTTTGAGGAACTTCCATAATAATACCACCAATCCCACCCATAATCGCCAATGACTAGCCCCGATCCTTCATTATTGACAATCCAATTCTGAGTCAAAGTATTGAAGTGTGAATCATCAAGAAGTACCCCCTCTTCACCGTTTTGGGTAATGAAGTTGCCTGAAAAAGTGCAAAATTCAGAATGACGTTGGTAAATCCCCGTTCTTTCATTATTAGTTATGTGATTATTAGCTAGAACACATTCCCAAGATTCCCAACTCCAGATTCCTTCAGAGTTACTAGAAATTGTGTTGTTGACGAGGATAGTGCCATCAGAATCACCAAAATAAATCCCCACATCACTATTATTGTTAATTGTGTTATTCGTCAAGTTAGTACCTCTAGAATTCCAAAATTCAATTCCTCCTCCTCTGTTGTTAATAATAGTGTTATTAATCAGAATGCATTCTTGAGAATCATCAATCTCAATTCCTGTCCCATCAACGCTGGTAATTGTATTCCCAGAGATAAGACTCCCATCAGACCCGCATAGTAGAATCCCCTGGCTACCATTGGAAATTATATTTCTTTGAATCGTCAGATTCTCACAATTCGCTCCTATAATCCCGAATACATTTTGGTTCACCACAGTAACTAAGGTACAATCAACTAAAATGACATAAGCGGCCCCACTCGGGACTGTTCCCGTCATATGCCACCAATAGACTATTGGTTTATCATTGAGTGTGTTATTCTCGAACTCCGTTTGGATATAATGCCCATACTCCCAACCAGAGAGTGAAAAGGAGTTATTCACTAGCAAATTGTTAATAATTAAGTTATCCCAAGAACGATAAATATGAATACCTTCTCCACTGTTATTGATAACAGAATTGGCATTCAAGATGCTATTGGAGGAATCAACAAGCAAAATCCCAGTTCCTCCGTTAATTATGACACTATTATTGGTAAGGGAGCTATTCCTAGAACTCTGGAGCTGAATTCCGTTCCAAGTATTCATGGTAACTGTGTTGTTGGCTAGGATGCTTCTTTGAGAGGAATCAAGATTAATCCCATCTTCATTATTAGTAACTGTATTATTAACCAAGAGGTTATCTGGGGAATCCCGAAGTTCAATTCCTGTTCCACTGTTATTTATGATAGTATTGTTCGTGATGGAACAGAGATCAGAATCCCACAATTGAATGCCGTTACTCCCCTGTGAAATCACATTGTGGTGGATGGACACGTTAGTACAATAGACTCCTAATATCCCAAATAATTGTTGATTCTCGATCGTAATCGAATCACAACCCACTAATATGACTAATCCAGCCCCAAATGGGACTGTCTTTCCATTCACATATAACCAATAGACTATTTGTTTGCTATTGATGGTATTATTCACGATTTCTGCTTGAATATAGTGTTCATACTTCCAACCAGTAATTAAAAAGGAATTGTTCACAAGGGTATTGTTCTTGACTATGTTATTCCCAGAATCTGCGATGTGAATGCCTTGATCACTATTGTTGATTACCAAATTATTGGTCAGGTTCGTATAAGAGGAACGAACATAAATTCCAGTTCCCTCATTATTGACGATTGTATTATTGGTTAAACGACAGTAATCAGAGCGATAGAGGCGAATCCCTCCCCCTCCATTATTACGAATTGTATTCTTCGTTAAAACAGCCTGTTCAGAGTAATCAAGTGAAATACCATCCGAAAAGCTTCCTTTGATTGTATTATTATTTATGGAGAAATCCATCCCCATATCTATTCTGAGTCCTTGGTCGTTATACCTCATCTCATTATTAGAAATCATACAATTTACACTATTCCGAAACCACACTGCGTACTCACTATTATTGTTGAAAATGTTATTGGTAATAGTAACATTTGTACAATCATACCCCATGATTCCAGATAACGTAAACGAGATATTCTGGTTCCCAATAGTAATATTGTTACACTCGATCAAAATTACTTGTCCTGCTTCAGATATAACTTGGTCTGAAATGCTTTGCCAATAAATAAAGGGCTTTCCATTTACCGAATTATTCACAACAGCTATTTGTTCATAGTGAGCGGATTCCCAGGCATCTATCTTGAAACCATGCCTCGATACCGAATTGTTAACTATCTGATTACTCCCAGATCCATAAAAGTGTATCCCTCCCCCCTTTACTTGATTTTGAGTGATGTTACAAAAATTCGAATAACGGAGCTCAAGACCATAATAAGAATTATTTATCATAAGATTATCAGAAATTTGTATATTTTGAACCTCCAGAGCATAAATTCCTCTCCCAGTATGATTTATGATTTGGTTTCCCGAAATAACCGTAGTTAAAGGCTCATCAGATATGACATAATAATCCCATTCACAAACATAAGGGAGCGTGTTATCAGATGGAAGATCATTCCATTCACCATAATCATACATTTCTACATAATCCTCTCCTCCAGCATCATTCGGCTCCCCTAGGTTCCAATTGGTATAATTTACTGTCTCACCTGTGACCCATTGCCATTCCCCTTCTATTATTTCATCAGTTAAACCAATCCAGATAGATCCCATTTGGGCTAGTCCAGTAACGAGGGTATTCTCTACTGAACTAGTAATCGTCACTAAATGCCCACCTCGGGCTTCACAGTCTAATTTGGCCTCTATCCATCTTTTATCACTACGAATCAGTCTATACTCATGGCCATTCCAATGACGGTACAGAATTTCATTTCGCTGAATCCTAATGCCTTCGTAATTGTTCTCAATTAAATTGTCTAGAATTTGAACCCCGTAAAAGAATTCAATGAATATTCCATTCGAAGTATGTGTAATATGATTAGAAAATATTGTGCAATTGGTTAAATCAGTCGAAAAAATACCCCCTTGAGGATTAGCCGATATATAATTGTATTGGATTAAGTTATCAGAACAGGAGGACATATAAAAGCCAAGGCTATTAGCAACTATGGAATTGTTAGCAAATGTACAATTTCCTGAACTTTGGAGAGAAATACCGATTTCATAACAGTCAAAAATAGTATTATTAAAGAGGAATCCATTTGTTACATGATATAGGGAGACCCCAACACGACCATGAGTCAAAGAACAGCTATTAATTTGAAAATAGACACTAGTATCATGAATCTCGATTAAATTAAATGCACCACTAATCTCTAACCCCTCAATCACATACGGATGTTGAGAGCTTCCATCACCAGGCCAATTCTCCTCCATTGCCTGTACACTAAAATCTGAGTTATTTAAAATTCTAATCGGGGCATGGGGTTGATTAGAACTTGTAGTTGAGGTAGAAATTGTTTGTATTGGATTTTGATTTAAATTAGAGGTTAATTCAATAGATAGATGCCTTTCAAAAGGACTTCTCATTGACACAGCACTTGGTACAAGGAAACAAAGTATTATGAGAAGAATTAAAGTTTGTATCCTCATCCATACCAACTGAGAACCACCCTCAACAATGATATCTTGAAATATCGCATTTATACGTTACCTCTAGTCAGAACTTACAACTATTTAATGAGGTTTTCGTTCATTTGAGAGATCCATTACCAATATCCAAACACTTTTTTCTTCATTAAGAATCTCCGATAGTTTGTAAAATAGGTGTTATAGCATAAAATATGTTAGAACTGGGGAACTTCAGCCCAATGCTTTAAATAATTTGCACGAACTCCAACCTAAAGATGAATTCAATAAAGAACCTCTACAAAGAATTGAAATTTTATTAACAATGATTCAAGAAGAGAATTTTGGGATGAATTGCATAACCAACCTTAGCAAGAGTATCCAATTACTCAATCATTAATTCCTTTCTCACTTATCCTTTGAACCTCAGAAAGAACATCGTTCGCATCCATGGGTTGAAATCCTTTTTCGAACCTTTCTTTGGCGAGAGAATAGACCCCCCTATTAAACGGAGCGTCCATATCATACTTGTCCGCTAATTTTACCATGTAACCATTTAATGATTCCAATTCCGACACCCCGAGGTTTCGTTGAATTATATCTTGAGTCATGGATGAGATTTGCATTTTTGACATGGCGTGTTTGAACTGCTCGTGTGTGGCTGAGAGGGGGAGTTCATGTAGCATTTCGATAGCACTCCAAGGGGTCATATCTGGCAGGGGGTATTCTTCAAACCCAGCTGTTTTCAGGATTTGGACTGCTTCCCATATAGTATTGGTAACAAGAGTTTGAAAAGGAGTAAAATCAACTGGTTGGATCCCATGACCGATCAATGTTGTAATAGCATTTATGACATTCAATGCAATCTTACAATGGACTGCATTTTGAATTTCATCAATGACTATGGTTTCCAACCCTGGATCAAAAATCTCTTTAATCGCTTCCATCTCGTTTTGCAAAGCATTGTCTAAAGTTCCAATAAGGAGTGGCCCTCTTTTCTGTGACCCAACAATTAATTTCTTCTCTTCTTCAAGATATTCAACATCTCTCCACGCATTCCACAAGACGACAGAATAAATGATTTTAGAGAAGAATTTAGGAAGGATGTTTTGATTGATCCGCCCATTTGCCATCGAAAGAATGATTGGCTTGTCTCCACACTGTTGCTTAATCTGCTCTGCTGCTTCTGATAAACTAAAGTTCTTTACACTCAGAACAACCACATCTTCCTCGGTAAGCTCTTTTAATGTATCAAGAACTTGCACAGGGTGGAGAGTCGACAGAGTTTCTTCTTTAAGGACCTTATCAGTCCCATCATAGAAATAATGAGTTATTCCATTCGATTCTAGGGCTTTTTTGGTCCTTCCTTGAGCAAGGAAGTAAGTTTCATCATATTTCTCCGCAATCCACACACCTGCTGACGCCCCAATCGCTCCTACTCCAAAAAAGACGATTTTGTTAATACTAACCATCTCTGATTCACCCAAGATAAATAAAATCTCAATCTTTTTTGAGAAAATTCAAAGCATAAACGTCTACCTACCCAATAATTATTGAATCTTAATTATCGATTGATATTAAAAACCGATTACGTATCAAATAGAGATCTGATAAGGCTATAATGAACTATTATAGATAGGATTGACAAGTATTCGTTTAACCAACTTCGGAAGATCTTCCTCTTTAGATAGAAAAGTAATCCATACATTATGATGGTTAGCTGCATGAAGGAGCTCGCACTGAAAATCAAAACTCAGATTAATAAAACTGTAAAATATTAAATGGGTCTGTGAAAATTCATTTGTTAATGTGCTAAAGAGTTTAAGAGGTTTTGAAGAAAGAAAATACTCAATAGTTTTTGGAATCAGCAGTAAAAAACAGATTTTTTGATCAAGGATGAAACCAGGAAAGGAGATTTCATTACTAGAGAGAATAGTATATTCTTTGATCGGAAAAAGATAAGGGATCCCAAGCTCAAAAAAGAGGGAATTAAAAACAAGGGGGGGTTTAGATTGCGAATCATCTACTTTGGGGGAGTAAGCCTCATCTTTATCTCTAGCCCGTGATGGTTCACCTGAATGAATGGCTAAACTCTTATTAATATTATTAAAATTTTTTTTCTGATGATATGTGCGTGATCCTAGTCTTTTAAGGTAAAAGAATCTTGCTTCTTCATTGGTCTGTTTTGCTAACAAGAAAACTCTAGGAATAGCAACATCAATACTGTTAAGGGATTCAACAATACCCGCGTTGACATCATAAGCAATAATCACTTGAGCATTGCGAACAATGAGTTCATGAAGAGCGTTCGTGATACAGATGTTTACCTTTTGTTCCGTAAACGGTAAGATAGCCCGCTGAAGATTGAGATCTGCCATTGAACTGATTGGTTTTACTATTTGAACTACAGAGAGGCCCTGTTGTTGTAAATATTCCTTCAAGAATGTAGAGTTATGGTAGTTATGAGTTACGACTGAAACCCTGTTTTCATATTGTGAGATGAGTTTCAGAAGCATTTGCACCTTTGGATGTTGGAGTTCTTTATGGATACTTATGAATTCCCTCAGTTTTTGGATTTTTATATCAGAAAGAAACTCAATGGCAGATTGTTTTCCTTGGAAATCTTCTTCTGTCTCAACACGAGTTTGAAGAGTGGTAAAATAGTTGTGAACAGCAGGAAATCCTTGGGAAACAACAATCTTTTGTAAAACCATGATCCTGAGTAAATTACTTACACAAATAAGTGCTTTCGGATTATTATCTTTTTTCAGACTTTCATAGATTGCTGTAACCTCACGATAAGGACTTTTCGATGAGACATCAAAACCAAGGTTTCCTAATCCGTCCAATTCGTGGGTTTTAATTTGATCTAAGATTTCAAGTATGAAAAAATACTCCTGAGGCAAGGGAATAGAATAATGTTGAATATGTGATTTTACAGGCGGTGAAACATGTTCTTCCAATTGAATGACTTCATTGAATCGCAGGTTTTTACACACCTGCGTTAGTCGGTCTGAATCGGTCATCATGGTGAATCCAACCACTCGAAAATTAGAGAGCTGATTGATGAGATATCGTAGTGCACTGGATGAGGAGCCCGTCTCTGCGTGATTAATGATTATTGAAGAAAAATGGTTAGGGGGAAAAAATCCGTCCATAAAATCGTTTTTAATAGTTCGAGATGTTGAGATAATGACCCGATACACGTGGTAATCAAGCTTTCTCGCATTAGGGAGAACGGAACCATTGTGAATAGTGGTACGCAGAGTCAAATAGGTATTTAGTATCGATTGAAACTTTTGTTGTTGACTCCTTTTCGTTAAGATGAGAACGCGCGAAGGGATCTGGGTTGATTGAGTTAGGTGAAAAAGGATAATGAGTGATTGAATACGGATTAGTGCATCCTCTGAGGAATAAATCACAAGTAAATTATGATCGTGAACTTTGGGAAGGAGAAGCTGTTCTTGTAAAGACGGATCAAATTTTAATTTGTCAGAGGGAGGAGAAACTTCCATAGTTGTCATAAAATATACTATCCTGGATCTAAACCTTGATTTGATTGCTTTTCTCCCAAATCTTTGAACTCCTCCCAAAAAGTGGATTCCTCATCGTCTTCCAATGTTTGCAGCCAATTACGGTGTGCAGAACAGCTCACAATTTGGGATTGTTTCACAATAAAATTCACTGGAAGCCTTCGATTTAAGAGGAGCGAACAAACTCCCCCGAATAGACTAGCGTACTTACAAATTTGACACAGGGGAGAATTAAAGAAAACTTCATCAAGAAAAGGGGAATTAAAAACTGTTATTTCTGAATACCTTGAAGTTGGATTCGTCTGGTTCGTATTCGACGTGGTGCAGTTGGGGAGGGCGCCCAAAACAAACGAGGTGATTCAGTATAGATTTTTTTCCACTGTCCTCTATTATCCTCTTAAGATAACACGTACTGAGGAAGGGAATACCACAATCGATCTGATTATTTTAACACCTGAGGTCAGTCGGGAGCATGAATTTTTCGGTATCCCTGAAT
>JBHLPG010000322.1:0-4494 GCA_048939725.1 Promethearchaeota archaeon
AATAGTACTCAAAAGTACACTGATACCTGAAGCGATTGATAAAAATCGTGAAATATTCAAAATTGAATACTCTACTACGGAGTGGGAACCTGTCCTTGAGAAAATCCTTGAAAACACACCGCCTTTTAAAGTATTACGGAAATTTTTCACCCTAGATACTCTCCGTTTACCTCAATGGAGAGATCTTCTCCCCTCTAGTTTTCAAGTCAGAAGAATAGATAGGAAGCTCCTTGAGAGCAATATCGGCAATCTTCAAGAAATAATTGACGAAATTAATCAATGCTGGCATTCTGTTGATGACTTCTTAGCGAATGGATTTGGTTTTTGCTTAGTCAATACCTCTGAAGACAAGATAGAAGATGTTCAAGGGTGGTGTACAGGGGAGTATTTCAGCGTGAATAAATGCGGAATTGGGATTGAGACCTTCTATAGGTATCGTAAAAGAGGATTTGCTACTGCGATGGCTTGTGCATTTGTAGAACACTGCTTATCAGTTAATATTCAACCCCATTGGGATGCTTCTGCAAATAATGAGGCATCTATACGAGTAGCCAAAAGAGTCGGATTTAATGAGATTCAAGAGTATTATGTGTTTCTTGGTGCGTTCATTAATATTGAAACCTTCAAAGGAAACCATTACTATCAGGAAAAAGATTTCACACGAGCAGCGAAATGGTATGAAAAAGCCGCAGAATTAAAACAAAGTACATTCTATAATTATTATAATGCTGCTTGTTCCCGGGCATTAATTGGAGAAAATGATTGTGCGCTTAGTAATTTGAATAAAGCCCTTGATAATTGGCAACAACCATCAAAACGATTTATTGATCATATTAAAATAGATGCTGATTTGGTTAATTTACATTCAATAGAGGGGTGGAAAACTTTTCTTCAGCGATTAAATGCTATTGAAAATGAAATAACAAATGTTAAAGGAGTCTAAACCTTGCATAAGATGTTACTTGATTTACCTTCTGAATTAAAAACAGAAAGACTGATTTTGCGACCCTATCAGGTCGGAGATGGCTTACCTTTCTTTGATATGTTAAATCGAAATAGAGAATACTTGGGAGAGCTCCTTGGTCCAATAACTGAATCAAATGAATTAGATGATATTGAGATCTATATACGGAAGTTATCTGCGGATTGGATTATACGTAACCGCTTTGTCCTCAGTTTCTGGGAAAAAGATTCGTCTACGTACCTAGGTCATATTTGGATTGAACCTCTTGATTGGAGAATCCCGAATTTCGAACTAGGTTGGTTTATCACAGAGGAATATCAAGGAAAGGGACTTACAACTGAGGCTGCTAATGCGGCTGTCGCATTTATCTTCAAAAATTTAAAAGCAGAAAAAGTTACAGTGAGAGTAAGGGAATATGGCCCTCATTATGAAAAAAGTAAACGAGTTGCTGAGAAATGCGGTTTTATTGAAGAAGGTAAACTCCGTAATTCAGTAAGAACAAATTTTGAGGATAAACTAGTTAATGAAACCTATTACGGTCTTCTCAAGGGAGAAATTGAAGATTCTGATTAATATTGTATCCATCCATCTTTACGAAGCATTAATAGGATATCCTGTATTGGGAGAATTTTATCCGCTAATTCTGCTTCTACGAATTTGATGAATACTTATTCTATCTCTTTTTTCCAACAGTTAAAAGATAGATTACAAACTGTTCTTCTCCATCAAGATCCAGAACACGGTTTAACTCTTCATCCTCAAATGCAGCAATCGCACAGACTCCACATCCAATGTTTTCTGATGCAAGGTAAAGGTTTTGCCCCACATGTCCTGCATCTAGATGTAGATATCGATATCCTCTCACTCCATAACGCCATTTCATCCGCTCTACAATAGCCACGTAAAGAAAAGTAACATTACACTTTTTTACATGGGATTGGTCAAGCGCAGCTTTAGTGATTTCCTCTGCAATACTTGCATCTTGATTTACAAGAAGAAGTTTATGATCAATCGCGAGGAATCTATAGAGGCCTTCTTGTAGTCCATTTACATTGTTCACCAAAAGATAAGTTTCAAATGCATGACGAGCTCCAGCAGAAGGAACAGTACGCAGAGTAGCTCTAGTCCCTATCACCTCTTTTACCCCTTGAGTACACCAAAGTAACCAAGATAACTCTGTTAACGTAAGTGATTGGTCAGAATATTTACGTACACTCTCACGAGATTCGATAACCCTTCGTAAGCTCATTTCTTTGATTGTTAATTCCTGTGGCCTTGGTAAGTCAATAATTTGTTGTGAGGAATCATGATCCAATTCTAAAGGTGGTTGTGTGAGGCCCTTGCTTTGAGCTGATGGCTCCATGTATTTATATTGGGTCTTTTTTATAAATTCTTTCCCAATTTCATCTGTCATCTAGATTCCACTTCCAAATTTTAATGACAAGTCAAATAGGGTCATCTTAATAAAGGTTAATGAAAAGCCCAAATTTCGCTATCAAAGAAAAAGAATCTTGAGGGCTGTTTTTCTACTCATTGGAAGTATAATTCTTTGCCAAAAGGGGATAGATTCTTTTATATCTTTTAAATAGACTTTAATTGTACGTTTTTGAAATTTAAGAAGTTTTTCTGACTCTGTAGTGTCATACCAATGTAAATAATAAGGATCTTCTGAAAATTTCTCCTATAGAATTTGTTCTTCCTTGATATTTCCAATCAACTTAAATTTTGCATCTAGAGTCACTAATCACGAGGGAGAGGTTAGAAGCATTCCTGAAAAATACCGCGATTAAAAACTTTATAAGCTATCATCAATTTGATATTAGTTGAAATAATACTCGGAATAATACTATCGAAAACCGATGAGTTATAAATAAGTGATGTAAAATGGATCAAATTGAAATTATCAAGACAAATAATCTTAGAAAATCGTATAACGGAGTCTTGGTCCTGAAAAATTTGAATTTAACAGTCAATAAAAACTCTATTTTTGGGTTCCTTGGCCCAAATGGAGCTGGAAAGTCAACTACCATCAAATTGTTAATAGGTTTGATTCAACCCACTGCAGGTAGCGGGAAAATCTTTGGATATGATATCAAAGATGAAAGTATGAAAATTCGCGCTCGGATTGGTTACTTACCACAAGAACCTTCTTTCTATGAGCATCTATCTGCACGAGAAGTATTAGAATTCACTGCTCGATTCTTCTTTTCTAGCCCTAAAAAAGAATTGAATAAACGTGTTTCTGAAATACTGGAATTAGTTTCTCTTTTAGATAAATCAGATAGGCCTATTAAAGGTTTCTCTACTGGTGAGAAACGTCGATTAGGTATTGCGCAAGCTACGATTAACTATCCTGATTTATTGATTTTAGATGAACCAGCAGCTTCATTAGATCCCATCGGTCGTCAAGATGTCTTGAATATTATGTCTAAACTCCGTGATTATACTACAATTTTTTATTCTACACATATTCTGGATGATGTGCAAAAAGTAAGTGATGCTGTAGCTATTCTCAATAAAGGACAGCTTATTGCTCAAGGATCCATCAATGATATTCTTAAAGGCAAGGAAGAAGAAACTATATTCAATGTGAAAGTTCAAGGTAATGTTTCAAAGGTAATGAGTCAATTAACCTTACAAGAGTGGATTTCTAATGTGAATATCACACAATTAAGTGGTAATAGTGATTATCAATTGAATGTAACAGTTTCTGATGAGGATTATGCACAGAAAAATCTCATTCGCGAATTGATGAATCTAGATCTAATAATATGTGAGTTTCAGCGTCAAGAATATGAGTTAGAAGAAGTTTTCATGAAACTTGTTGAGGTGTAAACAATGTTTAAAAATGAAAATTTAAGCCAAATGTCTTTTCCCAAATGGAATCAAGGATTTAATAATCTGTTTCGTGCTGAGCTCTCAAGGTGGTTCAAGAAAAAGGTATTTCTTGCTCTTGTATTCCTTTGGTGCGGATTCACAAATGGTATGGCCCTCTTAATCTGGTTACAATCACCAAATGCAGGAACAGAGCCAGTTTTTGTTTTTAGTATTTTTGCTGGTTTGACTTCTTCAATTGGGATAACCATTATTATGCAAGAGTCAATTGTTGGAGAAATTAAGTCTGGCGCCGCATCTTGGATTCTTTCTAAACCTATTACGAGAAAATCTTACATTTTTGCCAAATGGATTGGAAATGCAATCGGAGCTATCATTTCGATGATCCTTGCGCCTAGTCTCATATTTTATGTACTATATTTTCTCTTTACTGGTAAACTATTAAATTTTGAGATGTTTCTACCAGTTATTACGGTGCTATCGATAAATATGGTGTTTTTCTTAACCCTTACTTTAATGATGGGATCTTTTCAACGAAATTCTTCCCTTGTTATTGGAGTACCAATTGCTTTCTATATATTTCAACAAATTTTATTTAATTTCACAAATTCCTTGATTGATATTGTCCCATGGGGACTAACAAACCCATTAAGTGATGGTACTCCAAGTATTGTTGCTTCCTTAATACTGGAAAT
>JBHLPG010000323.1:0-4491 GCA_048939725.1 Promethearchaeota archaeon
ATAATAGGTTTCTTTTGAACTCAAATTAACTAATAAATTTAGAGGTGATTTCTATTATTCAACAACTTGACTTTTCACCTATAATTTCGTTCATTGAATCATTAAGTCCCATTGTTATTACAATTACAGTATTTGTTAGTTTTTTATTTTCATTGTGGTTCTTTGGGAGAATTATGAAGTTCTTCATTAGAAGAATCAAACGAATACCTAATGAAGCACGTAATGGTATTAGAAACCTTATAACAATATCACAAATCTTCATAGGTTTTATTGGCACATCATTAATACTTCAGGTGGATCCTGAATTAATTTTTAATACATCTACATTAGTTGCAACAGCAATTGGGTTCGCTAGCACGTCGGTTGCTGCAAACTTAGTTGGAGGATTATATCTAATCATCACTCGTCCTTTCGGAGTAGGTGATTTTATCGAAGCTCAAGGGAATGAGGGGGTTGTCATTGAAATTGGTCTACTATATACAGAGCTAATGCAACTTAACAAAACAGTCGTAACCATTCCTAACAGTAATTTATTAACAGCTTCTGTTTTGAACTCGAATATTATTCTTAGAAAAGATAAAAGTAAAGAAACCAAGGAAGATTCATATTCCATACCAGGCTTCATTGGAAAAACTTTCAAAGAACCTTTTAGACAAAAGGAGATTGTCAGATATACCACCAAAATTGAGGTAAGCTATTCAATAATTGATCCTCCTCTTACTACTGAAGAATTGGAAAAACGCTTGATAAGTACTCTAACAGAATTAGCTGACTCGTTTTTTGGATATCCAATTGAATATTATTTTGGTACCTATACCTTCCGTCAAGAAGTATTTTTCATTATTACTGCATCGGATGCTAATCGATTATTTGATAATTATTCCCAATTCCTTGAACAAATCTGGACAGGAATTTTTCCTGAATTATCTGGAGGTGCAACTAAATGACATTCTTACAAGCGGAAACTGAGCTACTCCTTGATTTACCCCTTGAACTCAGGATTTTGATCTTCATATTATCTGTTGTTGTCATATTTATTCTTCAACGAATCCTACAATTAATCATTACACGAACAGTGAAAAAAACAGAAAAAGTATCACCTGACGCTGCTAATGGATTAAAAGTCATTATCAGATTAGGAGCGGCAATTTTGGTTCTTTTTGCTTTCATGATCACATTAGAGATGCCTCCAGAACTCACATTTGCCCTTTCGACCTTCTTAGGAGCAGCAATATCATTCGCTTCTGTTCAATCGGTTCAAAATTTCATTGCTGGATTTTATTTAATATTCACTGAGCCATTTGAAATTGATGATCTTGTGAAATTTGGAAAAATTGAAGGCAAAGTCGTTCAAATAACTTTAAATCATACTAAAATCCAAACCTTTGATTCCGTGTTCCATTTCGTACCAAATAGGAATATAATAAATGCTAATATTGTCAATTATTCAAGAAAAGTAAAGAAGAAAACTCGAGAACAATCAAGCCTGAAAAGCCTTAGAACAGTATCAAATTTAATTTATAATGCCAAAAAAGCAGTTGTCCATTATTCATTTCAATATGCATTTCCTTTAGGCAATCTAGGTGATGTTAAAGAAAAATTACTACCCATTTTTACTGAATATCGGAAAAAATTTGGTTACCGACCAGAACTAGATCTCTACAAGATAGACTATGCTTTTTGGTTCAATATTCTTGTTGTTGCTGATCAACCTGATCAAATAATTGATAATATAGCTTCTTTTGTCAGAGATATCAATGTAAAGTTTTATTAAGTTCCAATCTTAGACAGATTCAGTTGGATTCATAAATTTAAAAAAACTAAAGAGGGAAATCCGCAAGGAACAATCATCAAAATATAATACACTGGATTACGTAGAATTCAATTAAAAAACCTCTTGGTGACATTCATGTATGAAAAAGAAATTGCAATACTCTTTTATGGAACATTGGCAGGATTAGCGACTCTTCTTGGCATATACGTCATAAGGAGAAATCAAGCATGGTCTCTAAGGAATTCCCACTATGTTAATTCATTTGCAGCTGGTTTAATTATAGCATTAGTTTTTTTTCACTTGATGCCCGAGGCGGTTGAGCTTTCTGAATTAGCATTTTATCCAGCACTTTTTATTGGGTTCTTCGCGTTTTTTTTGTTGGAAAATTTTGTTGTGATTCACTCCGGGAGTGAAATTCATTATTGTCTTGATGAAGGCGAAGATGGAATAGGAGTACACCATTCCTCACGAATAGGCGTGATGGCGTTTTCTGGTCTTGCTTTTCATTCGCTCATCGATGGAATTATCATAGGAGTAGGATTCGAAATTAGTACAGAAATTGGTTTTCTAGCTGCAATTGCAGTAATTCTTCATGAGATGCCAGAAGGGGTAACTTCATTCGCTATTATAAATGAAGTAATGCCAAATAAAGCTAAAATTTTATCTATTATTGTAGCTATTGCTACACCGATTGGTGCATTATTTTCTTTGTTATTTTTAGGTAATTTAACAGAATCATTAATTGGAATCCTTTTAGCATTGGCTGCTGGTACGTTTATTTATGTGGCAGCTTCAGATTTAATCCCACAGACACATGAAAAGAATAATCTCCAAAATTTAATTGCATTCATTGTAGGAGCATTATTTATTTATGGGATCTCATTAATTTTTCATACTTGATGGTCTCCATGACACAATATCTGTATAGAGATTGATGGAGAATGTATAATGAGAATTGGTGTCATCTCAGATATACATTCCAATTCTTATGCGTTAGAACCTGTATTGAATAATCTTGAGGGAGATATAGATAAATTAATCTGCACTGGTGATTTTGTCGGTTATGGTCCTCAACCGCGAGAAATCATTGATTTCTTCTTTGATTATCCTTTACCCATATTCTTCTGCTTAGGAAATCATGATTTAGGAGTACGTTACAGATACAGTTGTCAAAATAAAAGTCCCCTAGAATCTGATCAAAAAATTCTGAAGTCATTTAATTTTCGCGAATCTGCATCAGAAATGTTGGAGCGAAATGCCAAAGAAATTCATGAAGACCATTTTCAATTCCTATTAAACCTTCCATTTAAACAAATATTCCATATAAATCAAACAAAGTTATATATCACTCATGGGACACCATCAGTAAGACGAACCGATAATGTTGGTAGATATCTACTACCCCCTCCACTTCAACATCCCGAAGTTACATCAAAACGTTTAAAAAACGATAAAAAAGCGGAAAAGGCTGATATAATCGTTGTTGGCCATACACATAGACGATTTTTGATCGTTCGAGATGATCTCTTTTCCTGGTCTCTTATTGATGATATTCTCAATTACAGACCTACTAAATTTCCTTTAAAATTTTCATTTCCTGACAAAAGGATTATTTTCAACCCTGGTTCCGTAGGTCAACCTCGTGATGGCACTGGTAATGCATCATTCTCAATAATCGATCTTGATGACTATAAACTCGAGTTTTATGATCTAAGATATCGGATGGAGGCTTTTTACAAGTTAGCAAAGAAAAAATGTGTTCCTGAGGTGCAAAATTCAAGTTTTTGGGCAAATAAACTAGGGCATTTCTCGTGAAAGAATTCTTAGAGAGTGTCAGACCTGATATTACTTTATGAAATCTATTGAGGTTAAACCAAAAATTAATTTATCTGGTTCAAAAAAGCTAAAACTGATTCTTTCTCTCTTAAATTATAATAAAATCCTCAGAGATTGATCCATGAAAGTGATTAAAGAGGTCATTCGTTGCATGTACTAAAACATCTAATAAAATATATCTTGCAACTAAAAAAGCTGGCAATGGCTGTAATAGTTTTCATATTCATTGCACAAATCGCAGAACTGTGCATTCCAATATTAGTCGGAGTTACTATTGATCAAATCCTTCTAGCTTTAGCAGAAGAGCGGTTTGAAGTAATTATTGTCGTTACAGGTGTTATTTTAATTCTATTTGCTAGTATTGTTCGTGGATTAACCTATTTTCTAGGTAGATGGATTGGTTACCTCCAAGGGGAGAAAGTAATCTATGATATCCGAAAAGATTTATTCATTAAATATGAAACTTCGAGTCTCACTTTTTTTGACGAACATCATACAGGAGATCTTATGGCACGAGCGACTACAGACTTAGAGCCAATCTCCGAATTCTTGGTATGGGGTGAGCGAATTCTATTACAGGCATTTTTAACTTATACTGGGATTTACTTAGTATTATTTTTACTTGACTTTCGACTATTTCTCTTGATAGGTATTGTCACTCCTACCCTGTTCATTCTTTCCTATCTTGTTTCGACAAAGCTCGGGCCTCTTTATTTTGATGTAAGAGAACAATATGGAAAATTAACCACTGTGATCCAAGAGAATATCGCAGGTATTCAGATTATTAAAGCATTCAATGCTGAAGAGAGGGAAAAAAAGAAGTTTGATCAGGAAAATTTTGCCTATTTTGACTTACGAGCTTATGCGTTTAAGATCAGATC
>JBHLPG010000061.1:0-18136 GCA_048939725.1 Promethearchaeota archaeon
ATATAGAAGGCTTATATTTAGTTGGAGCTGGAACCCATCCAGGAGCAGGTCTACCCGGTGTGATTTCAAGTGCCAAAATTACTTCAGACTTAATCAAAAAACATCACAATGGGACAAATACCACTAAAAGTCAAAATTATAATAATCTCAACTAATCTAAGTCTGAATGATGATTAAAATGACGTACCTCTCAGTTCTCTTATTTCTCATCTTTGTGCCTTTGATGATCAATGTTATATACCTTTTATTTAGACATTATTCACCCGTAACTGCAGGAATACCTAATAATTCAGTTAAAACTAGTAGATATTTTACCGCAATCATCATTTTGACAATTATCGCTCTACTATACACCACACCATGGGATAATTTTCTCGTTGCTAATGAAATCTGGTATTACGACACCAACAAAGTAATTGGGATTGTTATCGGGTATGTCCCGATAGAGGAGTACACTTTTTTTATATTACAAACCTTTCTTGTAAGTGTTTTTATTTTTACTTTTAGTAGAACTTTGTATCTCAACTCAACAAATGAGAAAGAAAGAAAAGATATTCGAGTAATATCAACCGTTATATTTTTGTTGATATGGGTAGCATCTATTCTTTCTTATATTTCTCAGATTAATTATCTAGTTTATCTGAATCTCATATTAATTTGGGCTCTTCCTCCAATAATCCTTCAATTGATGTATGGCGCAGATATTCTATGGCAGAGAAAATTTCCACTGATTTTATTCATATTGATATCGACAGCTTATCTATCAATAGTAGACGCACTAGCAATCTCTGCGAATATTTGGACAATTTCACTGAACACCTCTACTGGTATATTAATTGGCGGAATACTACCCATAGAAGAGATAATATTCTTTCTGGTTACAAATGTCCTAATAATCTTTGGATTAACCTTAATTGTGAGCCAGAAAAGCATTCTACGATTCAAAAACAATTTAAATAGATTTAAAGTGAAGTATAGGAAAATTAAAGGAGAATGAAAATGCCACACATCGTCTTAAATGGTAAGATAGCTATAGATCAGATTTTTAACAATCTAAAACCAATTTTTAGCAACCTCGATACTGGAATCATTAAAACAACTACTCTCTTCATTTCAAAAGATAAAAACGCAATGTTGATAGATTCTCTAAGTGTTGAGAATGAAGATAACTATAGATTCTTTACTTTAATAAACAGGAGATCTGATGGAATTGTCATTCGAATTTTCCCTGGTTCAGAGATCGAAAAAACTCATGGAGTAAAGAAAATATTAGGTGAGATAGCAAAACAAATATTGATTATTAATCCAAACATAACTATCGGAAAAACAAATTTAACAGAATATTTAGAAAAATAAAGAAATTGGTGATTTAAATCATGGTTAATATTACGAAAAAAGAATTATTAATAGGTGGAAATATCATAGGATTGGCTATAACGTTATTTGTTAACTTTCTAGCCAATGCAATTCCAATAAATGGAAAAACAACTGCTGAATTATCTGATTCGTACCCAAATCTATTTGTGCCTGCTGGGTATGTTTTTGCAATTTGGGGGGCAATATATATTCTATTAAGTATCTTCATTGTCTTTCAGGCTTTACCTAAAAACAGAAATGAAAAATTTCATAATCAAATTTCTGTTCTATTCATAATTAGTTCTCTAGCAAATTCGTTATGGATCTTTCTTTGGCATTATGAACAGGTATTATTCTCACTCATTACGATGCTGGTTTTATTGGTGTCTTTGATCCTAATTTATTGGCGTCTTGAGATAGGATTAAAACCAGTCCCTTTAAATGTAAAATTATCTGTTCATACACCTTTTAGTGTTTATCTTGGTTGGATAACTGTAGCAACTGTCGCAAATGTAACAGCATTCTTAGTCTCTATTAACTGGGATGGATTTGGAATGAGTGAGGCAATCTGGACAATGATAGTTCTCAGTGTTGCGACTATTATTGCCGTAATAATAATTTTGCAGCGAAAAGATATTGCATATACATTAGTTCCAATTTGGGCATTTATTGGAATTTTTATAAAGCAAATTGAGAATGCCATAGAAGTTTCCTTTTATGCTGCCATTTGTGCTTTAGTTCTGGCAATTCTACTTGCAGCTAGACTAGCTTATGATAAATACAAACCTCAGATTTCAGAGTAGGATTTCTGGAGGGATTGTGATTTGAGTGAGAATATTGAAGAATTAAAAGTATTTTTAGAAACAGGAACACTAAATCGGAAAAATCATTGGAAAAAATATCGAACTGCAGTAAAACTCGCCCGAAAAACCCAAATCACTCCTGAAGAAAACAAAATCTTGGGAAAAATTGATAAACTCTTTTTTGACGATTGGAATGTTCCAAAATTCTCCATCAAAGTTGGATCAATACTTCTTTCTTTTGGTATTCTTATTTTACAAGTTTTTTATCTTTTTACTTTCTCTCTTTCTTTGAACTTCGAATTAGGTGTCATCTTGTTTCTTTTAATTAGTTTTATGAATTTTATACTTTCTCATACTCTTATTCATTGGATTGTTGGTTCTCTTTTAGGAATAAAATTCCTGAATTATTTTGTATTCAAATCCACATTTCGTAAATCAAAAATCTTAAAGTGGACACCCATCGTGAAATTTCCTACCTTTGGAATCAAATTTGATTTGAGTTCGTTTCTAGCCGCTTCAAAATCGAGAAGATCTCTTATGTTCATATCTGCTCCTATTATTTCGTGGGTTTGGTTCTTAATAAACTTTATACCGCTGTTTAACTCTTTTAATGATCAAATTTTCTTTTTACAGTTAATGGGCTTAATAATTTTCATAATATTTGTCATTTCTCAAGTTACTAGTATTTTCTTTTATGGTGATTTCTGGAAAGCGCGTCAGGATTATTGAGAATATATGAAAAGGGAGATTTAGTTTGAAACAAAAAAAAATCCTTGTACTCGGAGCAACTGGTTATATAGGTTCTAGACTTGTACCAGAACTCTTAAAGAAAGGATATACCGTACGAGTGGGATTTAGGTCAATACAAAAACTTGATATGCGACTATGGAGCCGACATAAAAGCTTAAAACCAATTAAACTTGATGTTTTTGATATTAATTCTTTAAGAGAAGCAATGAAAGGAATAAATATAGTTTATTATCTAATCCATTCAATGGAAGGAAAAAAAAGAGATTTTATCAAGGCTGATAGAATAGCAGCTCAAAACACCGTAATTGCAGCTGAAAACGCAAAGATTGAGAGGATCATTTATCTTGGAGGATTAGGGATTGAGGGTGAAAAACTAAGTAAACACTTACAATCTCGTATTGAAGTATCGAAAATATTAGATTCATGTTCAATACCAGTGACCACATTACGTGCGGCAATCATCATTGGGAGTGGAAGCGCAGCTTTTGAAATGATGAGGTATCTCGTGAACAGATTGCCAATTATGATTACTCCCAAGTGGTTAAGAACCAAAAATCAACCAATAGCTATTCGTAATGTTCTTAAGTATTTAACTGACTGTATAGAAGTACCCGAGACCATTGGTGAGGTTTATGATATTGGTGGACCAGATATCATCACCTATAGACAATTCATGGAAAGCTATGCAGAGATTATGAGGTTACCAAAGCGAACAATTCTTCCCATTCCTTTCTTCACTCCAAATTTAAGTTCTTATTGGATTAGGTTGATCACAGGAATTCAATCATCTTTAGCTCGTCCATTAATAGATGGAATGAAAAATGAAGTTGTTTGTCATGATTTTAGAATACGAGAATTAATTCCCCAAAAATTAATAGACCATAAGCAGGCAATTCGGTTAGCACTAAACCCTAAACAGTACCTCTATTATGGAAGTGATTTTAGATATGATGAACTTCCAGCTGAATGGCACATACCTGGAGATCCCAATTGGTCTGGAGGATTGGTGTTCCAAGATCATCGAAAAGTAATCTTGGATGAAAACCCCAAAAATATTTGGCATGAATTGTTTCAGATTATTAAAGAAAAACGAAATTCACGAATATCATATTTGTGGACATTTGGAGCTTGTTTAGGTACAATTTTCAATAGGGGAAAGATAAAAAAGGAAATATTGTACAAACAGAATATAGTTCCCGAAAAAGAACTCACATTACATACAGATGTAGTTTTACCTGGCTATGTCTTCATTAGATACCGTATAAGACGTATCAATCATTATAAAACAGAGCTACATCAAATTATTAGGATCATCCCTCGAGGTTTAATAGGAATTATCTATTGGTTAGCAATCTGGCCCTTGTTTACTAGGATATCGAAAGAAAATTTAGAAAAAACTATCAGGAGAATTCCAGGAAATCCTCCTATTTATAAGGTATTTTCTACTGCTAAGCCCTATTCGTCAGTATGAGGTAATTATATTCCTGATAACATCCTGGCTTTTTCTTTCACGGTTGCAAAATAAACTGCTAAGGGTCTATAGAGCATGTGAGACCATTTTCCAAATGGAACTTCCACAATTAGCATAGGCCCAGCAATCATAAGGTGGATCACATAGATGAAATAGCTTGGATAGGTTAAGTTCATAAGTCTGAATAAGTGAAGAAAAATTCCAGTTAAAGCAGTTAAGAACAACAGAATTAAGAATACCCAGTCCGAGGTATGTGAGAACCTATGGATCTCCTCTCTTTTTTTATACCGACTCCACATTGACTCCAGTGTCACAAAAAGTAATGCTGCTGTTCCATAGTAACCTAAAAGCGAAGTCCAATGCCATGAGGTGTCATCTATTTGAAGCATTGGGATTAATTCCTGTAATTCTGCTGGGAACCAAGCTAAACCTTCAAAGGGATTTTTAAGGAAGACAATGACTAAAGAAAACATTGTGACATATCCTGAAACAAGAATCAAGTGTTTAACCCATCGCCATTTGTTATTACAGCTAAACCATCGATATTGTGTCAAAGCACTAAATGCAAATTTGAAGTATGCCCCTATTGACGTTATATAGAGTTTAAATGGAACTTTCACGCTATCGTCTTTCAACATAATAAAATAAAACATTCTAAAGGCATTTGAAAGGAGCAGCACTGACAAGACACCTAATAACACAAGATCTCCAATGTGGATCCACTCAGGTGGGGCAAAAGCATCGATCGAAACACCATCTGTTTTCATCGTACTTATACCTGTTAATGTCGAAACAACGAAAATACCTAGTATGAGAAGAGCAAGCCCAATGAGAGCTCCAAATTCCCATTTTTCATCTAGATAGAACTTTTTAGACAAACCTGTCCAGTCATACCTTGATGTAAGGTACCTACGAGTTGCCATCATGAATTCACCAGGCTCAGCTTGACTTGGACACGTTGTTGAACAGTCTCCACAGTAATAGCATAACCATGGTTCCGTTTGTGATAATATTTTCTCTTCTAAGCCTAAAACAGCGTGTCGAATAATTTTTCTTGGAAATTCAGCCCCATTTACTGATAAAGGGCATGTGACCGTGCATTGGCCACATGAAAAGCAAGCAGAAACGTCAAATGCTCCAAATTTTTTTATTGTGCTAAATATTTCAGGCTTGACAACATATGCTTTTTTTGATCCTGTTTGTGTTGAAGTAGCCATAATGATTTCACCTGTTTATGTTTTGATAACTTTTATGGGTCCAAGCTCCTTTATTTGCTGTGTAAACTCACTCATGACTTGAGCAAATCGTTTTCCTTCAGATGCAGAAATCCATTCAAGTCGAAGACGCCCAGGTTCCCAACCCAATATTTTTAATGATTCTAAGGTATTATTTATACGAACTTCAGCGCTTAAGTTTCCCTCGAGATAATGGCAATCCCCTGGGTGACATCCTGCAACAAGGACTCCATCTGCTCCTTTGAGAAAAGCTTTGAATATGAAGGAGGGGTCAACTCGTCCAGAACACATCACGCGCACAATACGGACATTGGTTGGATATGTTAAACGAGAGACTCCAGCTAAATCTGCTCCAGCATAGGAGCACCAATTGCAAGCAAAAACAATTATAGTGGGCTCAAAAGTTTTTCCCGATACTTCTTGGGGTTTAGATGTAGCTTCAGCCATTTTATTCACCGTCTCTTAAGGGGCCTCCACTGGTGGTTGACCTGTATCTGACGAGGAGGTTGGTACCTCTGGTTTAGTAAGAATAGCATCTACTTGAGCTTCAATTGTGTCATCGTGGAAATGATTTACTGTAATAGCACTCACAGGACATGTTACTACGCAAAGACCACAGCCTTTACATACTCCTGGATTAACAAAAGCCTTCACTGTCTTTATAGTCTTTGTTTCCAATTCTACTACTTTCTCTTGAAGCTCAATCGCTTTAAATGGACAAATATCAGCACATCTTCCACAACCTCGACAAACATCCTGATCGACCTCAGAAATCGCACCTTCAGAGAGAAGATAACCTGGTGCTAATAATGCCATAACCCTAACAGCTGCTCCACTTGCTTGGTAAATGCTTTCATCAGTGAATTTTGGATAGTGAGCAGTCCCAGCAAGGAATACTCCATCAGTAGCAAAGTCAATTGGACGTAATTTCACATGTGCCTCTAAGAAGTAATGATCGGCTCCTCGTGGTACCTTAAACTTTTGACTAAGATCTTCATTTGGCTTTGGGACTAGAGGAGTACTAAGTAGAATAAGATCTGGATTAATCTGAAGGAGTTCGCCCAGTGTTTGGTCAAACACTTCCACTTTTCCATCAGGGTGAACCTCTGGTTTTTGATCATCATTGTAACAGATATATACAACCCCGAGTTGTCTTGATTGTAGATACAATTCCTCAAGCTTTCCGTAAGTTCGAATATCTTTGTAAAGAATGAACACATTTGCGTTTGGGTTTCGTTCTTTGATACGAATACTGTTCTTAATAGCAGTCGTACAGCAAATCCGTGAACAATAAGATCTTGGAGGTTCTGGTTCACGAGAGCCAACACATTGGATCATAACAACGGTCTGAGGGTCCAAATTATCAAAATCTAGTTCAAATTCTCTTTGAGTCAGAACGTTAGAATTGACTCCATACTGATAATATCCATTAGGGACAAAAGGTTCAGCTCCTGTGGCTATTACTGCTGCTCCAAATTCGATCTCTTGACCCCTTACTGTTGCCTTTAAATTCCCAACAGCTCCACTAATGTCCTCTATTTCAGCATTCGTGAAGACAGTGATTTTACGTTCATTTTCAATTTGATTTACTAAATTATCAACTATCTCTGTTCCTTTCAGACCCTGATGAAGCTGTGGGATCTTAAGGAGTTCCCCGCCCAACTGATCTTCTTTTTCTATGAGATAGACTTCGAACCCGCCTCTTGCGATGTCAAGTGCACTGGTCATCCCAGTAATACCTCCTCCGATTACGACTGCTTTCTGAATAATCGGAATTTTCTCCTTTAAAAGAGGTTCGAGACGACAGGTACGGGCGAGAGCGCCTCTGATCATATCTTTGGCTTTTTCAGTGGCATCTTCCTCATGGTGAGGATGAACCCAAGAAACATGTTCACGAAGATTTGTAAGTTCAAACAGGAACTCATTCAATCCTACTTCTTGCAAAGTACTCCGAAATAAGGGTTCATGAGTTCTAGGTGTACATGATGCAACAATTATTCTATTTAAATTATGTTCTTTAATCTTTTCCTTAATTAATAACTGGGTATCTGCTGCGCATGCGTACATAGGATCGTCGGCGTATTTCACATTAGGGAAGGTTTTAGCATATTCTGCGACAGCTTTAACGTCGACAACAGAGGCAATATTATGTCCACAATGACAAACAAATACACCCACACGAGCTTCATCTTCAGGACTCACCTTTAAGGGTCTAGGTAGTTTAACTTCTTCAACTTGTGTTCCTCTAAGATCTTTTAATAGTATGGATGCTTTAGCAGCGGCACCACTGGCCTGAGCAACAGTGTCAGGAATATCTTTCGGCCCAGAAGCAACACCACAAACGTAAACACCAGGAACGCTAGTTTCAATAGGTTTTATTGGATCTGTTTTAACAAATCCGTTTTCATCGAGTTCGAGATGAAGGCACTCTTTAAGAAAATCAGTTTGGGAACTTGTATCCATCCCAGTGGATAGTACAACCATATCCATTTCTTCTGTAGTGATGCCTGGAGTACCCACGAAATTCTCATACTTTAATAATAAATTATGGGTCTCTGGGTCTTCTTGAATTTCATAAATTCGAGAATTGATGAAATGGATGCCAAACTCATCAATAGCTCTCCGATAGAATTCATCGAATCCCTTTCCAAAGGCACGGATATCCATGTATATTATGTATGCTTCTAAATCAGGATCATGTTCTTTAGCCATTATAGCTTCCTTGATAGCATACATGCAACAAGCTGCGGAGCAGTAACTCCTATCAATTGATAAATCACGAGAACCAACACATTGTAAGAAAACGATCTTTTTAGGATGTTTCCCGTCTGATCGTCTTATTACTTCTCCTCCTGTAGGGCCTGACGCACTGAGAAGTCTTTCAAACTGCAAAGTTGTGTAAATATTTGGATATTCTCCGAAATGAAGTCTTTCAATCTTCTTAGCATCGAAAGGATCGAAACCAGTTGTCGTTATGACCGCTCCGACATTTATTTCGCATTCTTCGTCTTTCTGTTCGAAATCCACAGCCCCAGGTCCACAATTCTTTTTACAAACTCCACATTTCCCTTTTTGAAGATACCTGCAAGTTTCAGCATGAATATAGGCTACTTTTGGGACTGCTTGTGGGAATGGAATAGAGATATTTTTTCTCCCATCTCTCTCTCTTCCCTTCTTATCCTTCCGTGTGAGACCTTCATTAAAATCATCGTAAACCCAAACAGGACACTTTTCTTCACAAACCCCACACCCTGTACATTTTGTTTCGTCAACATAACGGGCTTTTTTCAGGTATTTCAGAGTGAAATTACCAGCGGTACCAGACAGATTTTGTGGTTCACAGTAGGATAGTAGTTCAATGTTTGGATGACGTTGTACATCTACCAACTTTGGCCCGAGAATACACATTGCACAATCAAGGGTTGGAAAAGTTTTATCCAATTGGACCATTCTCCCACCAATACTTGGGTTGCTCTCCAATAGATATACCTTAAATCCTTGATCTGCAAGATCCAGAGAAGCTTGAATACCAGCGATTCCTCCACCTATAACTGCTACTGAACCGATTTTTTCTTCTGACATTCTTCTTACCTCTCATTTTTTGTTGAAATTTCATCAATTAACATACCCAGTTCTTTTACTTGAAGCTGATAATCATGTTGGGGTTCCTTATCTTCTAATACACAATTTAAATGAGCAAAACATTTGGTACATGCTACAGTGAGTGTTCCATCGTTTCCAACTACCTGTTTCGCTTCTTCTAGTTTGCTTAACATTAACGCACGTGACTGATCATCACATCTAAGCCATGCTGATACCCCGCAGCAATTAGTAAATTGTTTATTAAGGGGTAACTCTTTTAATGTTGCACCTGTATTTCTTAATACAGTTCTTGGACTTTCATACTCTTTCATAAACCTACCAAGACGGCAAGGATCATGGTATGTTACTGTAATATCCTCTCCCTTGAAACCTAATGCAGCTTGATGCTCTTCGATGAATTGTGAAATATGTTTAATTTCGATGTCAAGATCATATAATTCACTGAATGTGTAAAAACATTCAGCACAAGAAGTTACAAGCGTTTTAATATTTGATTCCTTGATCGTTGTTGTGTTAAATTGCCGAACTTTGCTAAAGGATTCATTATCCCCAGTCCAATAAGCATCGTGACCACAACACTTTAGAGAAATGACATTAGGTTTAATTCCAACTTTATTCATCAGATTTATTGCACTCTGTCCTATTGGATGGAATTTAGTTTTTTCTAAACCTAAGAAACGATCAAATAGATCGATACATCCAGGAAAGTACGCAATATTAGAATCTGGGTCAATTTCACCTTCGTAATTAAACTCCATTCCCTTTTCTGTCATTTCTGCCATGAATATTTGGAGTAGATTGAAGACATTATGGTGAGCGTAACTTTTTTCATCTATTATTTTATCAACGCGTGATAAGCGAATGAATTCAGGAATGTTTACCTCTTGTGGACATACTTCGTAGCACTTTGCGCATGTTAAACACATTGTTAATTCATCATCACTGAGAGATCCACCTAATTGGGCATTATGTATGAACCTTCGTGGGTTGAACTTAGATACCCTTCGTAAAGGACATACACTAGTACAATTCCCACATTGATAACACGCTTTGATAATTGATTCAGCAATAGAACTTAACGTGTCCAAATTAAATACGTGGGGTTCTGTATTAAGCATTTTATGCATCACCTTGATGAAATAGTATCACGAAATCTTGAATAATCTAAGTTTAACAACTTGGTTACTCTTAAATTTTCTATTAGTTGAATTTAACTTAACGATTACATCCATGGTTATATAATATAATATAATCACTCGCATCATGAAGCATTAAGATGAGTAAAAATTGTTTTATATAACCTCGGGACTGGATGAAATTATTTTGTATTTCTATTTTAATCTTTCTTGTAATCAACCATGTTTTTTTCCTTTACTATTGTTAATAATTCGTTTCCGCAGAATATTGCCATTATAATCACTTTCTAACTATTTTATCATGATTAGGGCCAGACTCAAATTGTTTAGCAGGAATTCACTACATCAACCTAAAGAAACTTAAAAGCAAGAATTTTCGAGCCAATCCAAAATTTGGTCTGTTGATTCCATATGAACATTTCATTGAATATTAAGCGTCATTTCTTCGATTTATGTGATGTACTTTCACTGTTATTATCCAATACCTCCCTGTTAGTTCACAAAAAAATACTATATGCAGAAAGAGAGTAAAAGAAGGTATTTCTCTTTTCCAATTAAGAAGCAAAGATATAAAAAATGGATCCATGAGAACGCTCGATGGTTAATTACATATTACAAATCCATAAATGGAGCCGATATTTATGTCCTATGAATTGGATAGTAAAGCTAAGTACTATAAAGAACATGATTGGGTCAGAGTAGAAGATGATGGATCATGTTTAATTGGAATAACTGATTACGCCCAAAAGGCGCTTAAGGATATTGTCTTTGTGGAACTTCCAGAAGTTGGTGATACTGTAACATTTGGAGAGGTGTATGGTTCTGTTGAGAGTGTAAAAGCTGTCTCTGATATTTACAGCCCTATCTCTGGTGAGATTACTGAGGTTAATGAGGATGTGGAAGACTCTCCCGAGATGCTTAATGAGGATCCATATGGTACATGGCTATTACGTATTAAGCCATCTAATCTTGATGAGGAATTAGGCAAACTCATGACCCCAGAGGAATATGACGACCTTTGTGCTCAGGAAGGATGATTTCCTTCTTTTATTCTCTCTTTTCTCACCTTTTTTCCTTTTAATTTTGAATTCGCTTATTCTTTTCTTCTATAGACTTAGATTTCCTTTTATTTTCATTATTCAGTCAGTTAAACATAAGAAGATAGGCTTATTTTTTTAGATTAAGTGGAATTACTGTGTTTTGTCGAATAGTAATTACAGGTGTTGTTCAAGGGATTGGTTTTCGGCCCTTTGTTTATAATATCGCGTTGAAGTATAATTTAAAAGGTTATGTCTTGAATCGAGGCGATGCGGGTGTGGAAATCCAAGTTAAGGGGGAAAAAAATCAGATAGATTCATTTCTTCACTCGCTACAAATGGAAAAACCAGCATTAGCCCATTATGAATCCTTTGATGTGGATTATGATACATCCATCAGAAATCAAAACCAATTCAAAAAATTTCAGATTGCCCCAAGTTCTTTCACACGTAGTTCTGAGGGATCCTATATCCCACCAGATCTTCCTATTTGTGATAAGTGCCTTTCAGAAATGAGATCTGATCCAAGGCGAAAAAATTACCCATTTACCTCTTGCGTTGATTGTGGTCCTCGATATACAGTTATCACATCTCTTCCTTACGATAGACCCAGGACAACCATGGAAGAATTTCAGTTATGTTCTGAATGTTTAACAGAGTATACAAATCCAAGTGATCGACGATTTCACGCTCAAACGACCTGTTGTTGGAACTGTGGGCCACGTTACTATCTTTTAGATAAATCTGGTGAAATTATTATCGATAGTGAGGAATTTCAAAACAAGTGGTTAGATATTGTCAAAATTCTAGACGAGAACAATGTTATTGCAATTAAAGGTATAGGCGGTACTCATCTTGCTTGCCGTACAGAAATTGATGATCCCATTTTAAAACTACGAAAATGGAAAGGAGCTCGTGGGGACAAACCATTTGCAGTTATGTCCCCAAATTTGTCCAAAGTTGAATCATATGCTAAACTCACCAAAGCTGAAGGTGAATTACTTCAATCCCTTTCAAGACCAATTTTACTTCTTCAGAAAAAGGAAAATTATTCATTATCTCCTTTTGTGTCTCCAGGGCTACACAATATAGGTGTTCTTTTACCTTACACGGGGATTCAATATTTATTGACTGAAAATATTACTGATCCTGCTCTCATTATGACATCAGCGAATCCTAGTAATATTCCAATACTGATAGAAAATGAAAAAATTATTAACCGACTGGCATCAGTAGCAGATTACTTTCTGCTTCATAATAGGCATATCCATCAACGTGCTGATGACAGTGTTCTGAGACTCCATCTAGTTAATGAATCAAAATACCCATTATTTCTTAGAAGAAGTCGTGGTTATGTTCCTGAACCGATTCGGTTACCATGGCTGTCTTCAAAAAAATCAGTAATTGCTTTAGGAGCAGAAATGTATAATGTTGGTGCATTGGGGATTGGGGCACGGTGTTTTCCAACTCAGTATATTGGTCATATGACCACGCTTGAAAACTCTGATTTCTTTGAAACCACCATTGATCATATGAAAGGATTATTAGGTGTTAAATCTTTTGATGCTATTGGTGGTGACCTTCATCCTCAATTTCTCACAACAAAAAGGGGCCAACAACTTTCATCAAATCTGAATATCCCCTTCTTCCAGTTTCAACACCATTTTGCACATTTAGGAGCTTTAGCTTTAGATGCAGACGTTGATCCAGACGAAAATATTATTTGTGTGGCTTTGGATGGAACTGGTTATGGAGAGGATGAAACAATTTGGGGGGGAGAAATTTTACTTGGTAATTATAGAAAATATAGACGTTTAGCTCATCTAGAAAAACAGATTCTTTTAGGGGGAGATCAAGCCATATCAAATCCCTTTAGAGTTCTACTCAGTATACTTCTCTCCAAATACTCCCCTGAAGAAATAACGGCTGGTTTTCAAGATATCCCATGGTTATCATGGATTCCTAAAAGAAACGATTACTTCCTAGTAATGAACCAATTAGAAAAAATCAGGGAAAACAATGTAATCAAAGGAATCCATGAAACTTCAAGTTGTGGTCGCCTTCTAGATGTAATTAGCGTTTTATTAGGTGCTGCAAAAAGTCGAACTTATGAGGGTGAACCTGCGATTAAACTAGAGTCATTTGCAGAAAAAGCTAGAGGAAAAACGAATGAATTTGACTTTAAGCTCAAAACAAAGTTGAAATCAAATGGAATGATAGAAATTCAAACCTCAGCGTTAATTCAGGAATTATGGGAACTTATTCAACAAAACACAAGTCGTTCAAAGTTAGCCATATCATCTGAGCAGGCCATTGCGAGAAAATTTGCAGAAATAGCTTTGGATCTTGCCGATAAACATGGAATTACGAAAATTGGAATGTCTGGAGGAGTTTGTTATAACCGTGTTATTTTTACAGAGTTTTATAATTATATCTCTAAATATGGGGATTCTACTTCTTCTATAGCACATGAACATATACCTTGTGGTGATGGAGGGGTAGCAATTGGTCAAATTCCACTAATTTTGACTAAAATACTATAAGAGAAAGGCAAAAACCTGATTTTTCAAATTAATCCTTATAAGAAGAGAGCACTTTACGAATACCTTTAAAACTGCTAGCTCTGTAATAACCCTAGAAAAAAATACACGTTCTCTATCCCGTTTCTAAAACATGCAATGAGAGAAGAGATGAAAATGACTGCTCCAGATGAACAGAAAGGTAAGAATTACCAAGAATATTTAGCTGATTTACATCATACATTAAATCTCCTGAAAGATCAATCATTACAAGATCGAGACGAATTGTATAAGCAATTGGCAACAGTCGAAGACGCATTGGAGACTGTTTTGAACTGGATAAAACTGGAGAAGAATGGTTTAAGAAATTTTGAAACGATACTAGAATGGGCTGAAATCCTAGCTCAAGAAAAAGCAATTAGCAAAGATGAGATACGCTATAGATTACGTGTGGTTTTACAACCTCAAGTTGAATCATTTACTCAAAATCTCACTACTTGTGAAATCAGTGCATTAAAAATGCTTGATGCTGTTAATAAAGATTTAGAAAAACTCCCAGGTCTATTAAAAGAATTCCAGCAAATGAATTTTAAGCTATTAAGCATCTTGGGTTATGAACCAGAAAGTAAAACTTCTCATCTAGATTTAGCATTAGCAAACTTATATCAAGGCCGCTATAGAGAATTTGAAAAAGAAATGCTCTCATTAAAAGAAAATTTAACTCCTCTTACCACAGGAGAAGAGGAAGAATAATATACGTACTTAACCATATAGAAACGGGTTAAAAAATCATTAATAACTTCTTACTAACTCTTATTATCAAAGAAGGTTGTGGACGTTGTCACGTAAGAACCCCAAATTGATCTTCATTCAGAGTGTTGCCCAACAGGAGCGCCGTTTAAGCCAAGAAATATCATCAGAAGCTAAATCCTCTGTCAAAACTCTTCAACAATTCCCTAAACCCTATTATACAATAGCTGATGTTGAGGATCTTGTTGAAAAACTTAAATCGAAAATGTTAACCATCAATAAGACAGCTCACACCGAATTCTCGAAGATAGGACTGAGAGGAGTAGACAATATAGATTTAGCAGAAGCAGATACTGATATCACTCTCATTACAAAAGAAGAATTTGAGCAACTCAAAACTGAGAATCGTGAACTGACAGAGAAATTGGGGGAAGTTGAAGCACTTGAAGCAAAAATTGATGATCTACAAATTTTACTCGATGAAAAAGAAACAGAAATTGCTCAGCTACAGGATAAATCTGGAATCGCAAATGGTAAAGTTACATCACAAATCGAAGACCTTAATCGCCTTCAAGGTGCTCTTGATGAGGCACAACGCGAGGCAAAGCAAGCAGAACAAGATCGTGAAAAAATGGAGGCTGAATTTGAGACGGTTGGAAATGCATTGATGTCCGCACGCCTTGAAATTGAACAATTGCAAGAAGTTTTAGGGAATAAAGATCAGGAATTTGAAGCCCTAGCTACAGAGAAGAATATTCAAATTGAGAATCTTAAATCAGAAGTGCAAATTTTAAGTTCTCACTCAGAGGAGAACATTAAGCTAAAGGAAAATATTAATACACTTCATAAAGAGATCGAAGCTCTGAAAGATGGACATAGAGTGGAATTGGAAAATCAACAAGAAGAAATTACCCAATTGACAAAACAAGTTCAAGATATGCAGAGCACCACAGAACAGTTAAAAGAACAGATTAAAAAACTAGAACAGGAAAATGAAGATTTACTGTTAGATTCAGGGGAGACGAGTCAAGAAGCCGTAGCTATTCGCAAGAAATTAGATGAGAAACAACAAATTCTTGAACAAAAAGAAGATGAAAATCGAGAATTGCTTTTGAGAGTTGAGAGGGGAGAAAAAGAGGTAGAACAGCTTTATGAGCAGCTAAACAATCTTAAACAGGAAAATAAACAAGTAAAACAAAATTTTGAGATGCTAACCTTAGAAATCACTACTCAAAAACAAGAATTGAGTGAGAAATCAACTGAAATTGAGGAATTACAAGAAAAATTAGAAAGTTCTCAAGAAACAGCTGAAACAGCTCTAAATACTCAGCGGTCTTTAGAAGCTAGGATAAAAGATTTAGAAACAGATTTGAGGAGTAAAGATGAACGTATTCAAGGAATTGAATCTGATCGTAATGAATTACGTGAATCTTTAGCAAATTTTAAAATAGAACATGAAAAGCAAAAATCAATGATTACAGACCTTAAAACCCAGCTAGGGACAAAAAATCGAGAATTAGAAGAAAGTCAAAAAGATTTGGAGCTACTAAGGCAAAGACAAGAAGAAATTACCCAGCAAGCTGATGCTTCTCGTTCTAGACAAGCTGAAATAGCACGAGAACGTGACAAATATGAAGCTTCCATAAAAGATCTTCAAACACGACTGAAAGATATAGAAACAGAAAAAGACCGTATTGATAAAAAATTTGATGAAATACAAGCAGAATTGAACGAAAAGGATTTGGAAATAGGTTCTCTGACTAAATCAAATGAACAACTAGAGGGCAAAACAACAAACCTAATGGCTGCTGTTGAAACCTTAAGAATTAATTTGGCTAAGAACCCGAAGTATGCAATCCTGTTCGTACTTCAGGATATCCAACAAGCAACTTTAAAAGAGCTAGCTAAGACTGTTGCAATACAGAATGTTTTTGCAACTCGTCTATTAAAAGAACTTGAAAATGAGGGATGGGTTAATTTCAATGAAACAACTGGTCAGGTTTCGCTCAAGAAAGCACTTCTTGAATATGACTGAGATAATGACTATCTTAACGAATCATTGTTCTTCAGCATCTAATTTGGGATATAGAGATGAAATTCGAATCAATCTTTAAATTATGTCAAGAAAACCTAATAGGACTCGATAAAGAAATCCAGTTAATCCTGGCAGCTATTAATAGTCAAATCCCAACAATAATCGAGGGAGAGTCTGGTGTGGGGAAGACAGAATTAGTAAAAACGATCGCTAAAGCTCTCGGGCGACCCTTTTTTCGTGTGGACGGTGATGAAAACTTAACAATTACTCATCTCCGAGGGTGGTTTGATCCTCCGCTAGTAATGAAAGCAGGATTTGGAGAGAAAAGCTTTATTCCTGGCCCACTAGTGAATAGTATGAGACAAGGAGGCCTTTTTTTCTTCAATGAGGTAAATCGAGCGCCTAGTGAATCTATAAATGGCGTTCTCGCAGCTCTTGATGAACGTTGCATTGAAATCCCCCAACTTGGCCGTATTCAAGCGGTCAAGGAATTTTACTCTCTTTTTGCCCGAAATCCTTTGGAATATATAGGAACAAATCCTTTACCAGAGGCTTTTTTCGATAGATGTATTTTAATCCAACTTGAACATAAATCAGGAAAAGATGCAGAAGCAATTGTACGACTTCGCACAGAATGTACTGATGACGATTTAATAAGCAAGATAGTGGTTTTTACAGACCAAACTCGAAATTCAACTTACTTTGATACAGGTGCAAGTGTTCGTGCTGCTATTCAACTTACACAACTTCTAAAAAATCAACTAATGACTCCTGATTTCGTATATCCTGCTATCAATGCTGTATATACTGGAAAGGTAAAACCTCATCCAGATATCGCAAAATCTATTGAGGAATGTCTTTTTGAAATAGCAGAACCTATTTTTTTCCCAAAAAATTCAAAAAAATGCTAGGGCGGGACAAGAATCCCGCCTTTCGCTTTCAAAATGTCCAAGATGTTCCTTCTAGCTCCTTGATCGAAAAAATCTATGAGTACCAATTACAAAATAAGTTAAACACAGAAATGGCTTTGAATTTTACGAAGCAAGCAATTGGAACTCAAAATATTCGAGCTGTTGAAATTTTAGCTGAAAACTATCCGCGAACTGTTGTGGAAGTTCTACAGATCGAATCTGGTATGGAAAACCTAATTTTAGAGTCAAATTCTCTTTTCTTTCAAATTAAAGATTTTTTCACTCCAGAAGAAAAGCAATTATTCTTAAGAAAGCTCATTCCAAAATTATATAAACATGCTGAAAGAATCTATCAATCCATTGATCGTTCGAAGTATCCATCAAAGATTCCTTACACCCCTGGTCTTTCGTGGCATTTAGAGAATACTATTGCTAATTTTCTACTTTCAGGGGATACTCAATTTACTTATAAACATGTTATTTGTGAAAAACGGCAAGAAAAACGAAGATGTATTGTTCTGCTGTTTGAC
>JBHLPG010000324.1:0-4462 GCA_048939725.1 Promethearchaeota archaeon
AAACATTTGTAAATCCTCAGACTTAAACACTGATGAGGATTGATATTTTTATTAAATGGCTTTTTATATAGGGAGATCTCTTACAGAATCTAACCTAACATTATAATTTTAAAAAAATTTAGTAAGTAACGAATTCGTTCGCCACCAGATATAATCTAACCAGTCGGCAAATTGGTCAATAATAGGAACTTCCATTTTTTCAATAAGTAATGCGAGAATAATCGTTCCTATAAATCCAAGTATTTTTGAAGAGATATCGTGTCCCCAAAAGAAAGCAATTTCGTGATCTAGGTGGAAATATTGACATAAAATAGTTACAGTCCAGAAGTGAAAGGTAATTCTCAAAACATTCAATAGAAATAATGCACTAAAGGTTAAAAAAATCGCTTTAAATTTTATACTTCGTGATGTTTCAGTTACAGCGATTAATCCAATCAGTAATGAGCCAGCCTGCATTGCTGTACAAGTTTTTGTAATAAAATATCTTCCATCAGTAATTGGGATAAATACTCCTGGAGTTTGCTCAGTTGCTTCCAAGAAAGGGAAAGGGCCTCCTCGAAGTTCCGTTGGAATAATAAATTTTCCATTCTGAGGAATTGGCTCACTAACAATACCTAATAATGAGAGAAAGAATTGAACAAGATCTCTTATTGGATACTCAAGAAAAACCCAATCAGGTACAGTATAAAGTAGAAAAGTAATAACTGAAGCAATTAAGAGTGTAATAAGCATCAATCTATCATTATGAAACCTTTTCACTGATGCATTTCTAGAAGCTGTTTCAGTCACTTGAGACATGTTCCTGTCCTCACAACTATTAATTTTAGTTTTTATTCATCAAATATGAAAATATCTTCAATTTTACAGTTGAATAATCTAGCAATTTTGAATGCAAGACCAAGAGAAGGATTATATTTCCCTTTTTCAATCGCTGAAATAGTCTGTCTGCTTATGTTTAATCGAGATGCGACGTCTTGTTGTGTCCAGTCGTTTTCTGCACGAAAGACCTTTAAACGATTCTTTATCCTCATCACCGAAATTTTTATGACAACCAGTACTGCTGCAGAAGTTCAACAATAAGAAAAACTATCATACATGTATTTGCTACAATTACAAATGTGTCTAGGGCACTAATGGTAATTCCAGTAAAGATCTCATAAAGGGCAATTTGTGGAAGCATGATTATTCCAGCAACAGCCGAAATCAAATAAGCTTGCTCTGTTAACATCTCAATTCTTTCATCATCAAGCCTCTTTTTCTGAAATTTAAGCTCATACAGTTTGAAAGCAATAAAAATCAAACCAATAGCAGATAGAATGGCCGAAGATATGATAACATTGTTATTTTGTGCAATAAAAGCCCAAATAGTGACTAATCCAAATTCAATGAAAATAAGTGCAGAAACACCTAGTTCTGCCTTCCACCGTTTTGTAAAGGTCATGATTTTCCACTTCTTTCCTTTCAATTCTTTGTCAAGTAACCCCTGCTATATGCTAGGCCAGCTTGCAACTTCAATATAAAAACTTTTGGAATCACCTCTCAACCCATTTAAACTTCCTTGTTTTCACACGATTCGATTTTCTGGTCATCTTTTCTCCAGATCAGTTACAATAATCCTATTACATTTGTTCTTTGAAGCTTCTAACGATAGCTCTATTGATGTGGTTATTGGTATAGATGGACTTGTGTTTTTTAAAAAATTTGCCTCTTTTAGGACTTCAGGGCCAATTAGATATCAAACAATGACCATTTACCCTGCTTTCTCGAGTTACTTCTTAAGTCGGTATACCTATGTGGAAACGTGTTTTGGGAGAATCCCTTTTGTTTCCAGACCTTTTTTTTGGTCAACACTCTAAGGAGTTGTATTCAGTTTGTGTCAGTTGTATACAACTTGTGTCATATTCGAATAACTTCCTAATATATCAAAGTGTGTTGGTTATAGCTACTTCAGAGCTAAGTTCACAGGAAACGCCAGGACGTTGTAAAGAGTGCAAGTTACTGACCAATTTGGAATCAAAAAGTCATTAGATCGGATTTTTCAACTCCTTTTCATATCTACCTTTCTCTTTTCTTCCTTTGAGCTCCAAAATGGGCTCGGTCTCCTCCAAACGAAACAATACACTGATTTAACTGACATTGAGCTGAAAAAACTCCTCTCATATTTCCTCGATCTAATCGAGAATTTTTCACATGAGAAATTGCAGATAATCCAAGACCCATCGGATGATTCACGATATACTCTTACAGGAGATTTTTAACTTGTTCCAAGAAAATGTAAGAAAGCAAGAGTTAAATCGAAAAGAAAAAACCAAAAAAGTGAAAGAGGAAAGAACAACTCCGCGTGAGGATCACCTAGAGAACCAGTTAGCAGATCGTGCTCTTCTACTCTTGTCATTTAAAGATACTTCGACTCAAAACTTGAGATATATCTTGAATGTCCTTGGAATTCGTACATTGGACGAGAAAAAGAAAATTTTATTAGAAATCTATCGTCTGATTCGAGAAGGGATCGTATATGTGCCGAGAGGTCTTCCCCAACTGATTGACCCACTTCTTGATGCGAATAAAAACTCTGTTGATGGTGAAGATATTTATATCTGCCTCCTTCGTTCATATGAAGATTTAATCAAAGAAATCCAGAATGATATTACCCGACTCCAAACATCAAAGAACCAGAATATGTCGAAGTAACAGGTTTATTTGTCAGTTTATTTTTGGATCCTGAGACAAATAATTTGGAAGGGAAGGTTTATGTTTGAACAACAGTAACGTGCTCTATAACAACGGTTGTATATCTTAGTATTCCTGGTACTTTCTCTATTTCAGTGATATAGATCTCTGGATTGGCATAATTACCCGTCTCAAGAAAAAAGGTTAAGTTTAATCCCCAGTATTTGTGATTGTAAAATTAAAAGTTTTTCTTGGATCATAGCCTTGAGGACTCAAAGCTATTTACAAAATATGGATTAGGATTAGTAATGATTTCTAGGTGATTACTCTATCAAAGTCAAAGGTTATCATAGCGGCCGTTTTTCCCGCCATTTTAAACCCTGATAATACCTAGAGCTATATGAGTGTAATATCGATTTACACTGATCGTCAAACTCTCACACGGTTGGCCGCCAGATTTCATTCGGAGGTTTTGTCGGCTTTTTGATGATTTTTTTTTACTCAAATAGATTATTATCTCGAGGGATTTAGGGTCAACTCAGTGGATACCCCTTTCCAGAATATCCCCTGCGATCTTTCAGGGTTTTCATTACCCGACAATAATTATTTTACTTACCAAAATCCTGATGGAGCGGCGCCGTTACCTGGAGCAGCGCCAGCAGCGCTAGCTGCTAGGATTAAGATCAAGATTGTAAAGAATAATGGTAATAGCTTCCATACGGATAATTCAACATCTATTTTTCGTTCTCTTACTCTAATAGTCCTTTTCATTTTTTTATTCACCTTTTATTGTTTAAAGTCGTTGTTAAAGCTTTTTTGGGGTTATTTGCGGATAATTTCTCTAGAGAAACTCTGCGACCTTTAGAATATATCACAAGATTTAAATCTTCTTGTGTACCTCCGTATAGGCATAATGGATCGGCCTAGTCTGGAACGAGAGATTTTACTGAAGATCCGACAAAAACAGGACTCTTTCCAGATAGACGATTTTACATTGGAATTTTTGCGGGTTTGGGATATTATTCATCAACGAGCTCCTGATGTGAAGTTGAATGATATCAAAAATTTCACAAAGAGCATCTTAGAGACCATTACCCTTCCATTCTATCAGAAATTCAAAGATCTTCCCATTATTGAGAAATATGATTCGTGGGTAAGTTCACTCTCATCTATAGTCATTAATTGGGGTGAAATGGGGAGAATTATGTTTCCTCTCCGATTAGTCATCTATGAAGTTGTGAATCATCAGGATGAATTACTAAATCATTGTTTGAAGCAGATAACATCAGGTTTGATGAGAGGGACTTCTGAAAATATCTTCAATATCCTCTTTCCCCGTCTAATTAACGTAGCTATTCCTTTAGATGAAGTTGAAGTTCTCTTCCTAAAAGCATTACAACCTCTCCATGACAAGTCTACAGATATTTTCAAAGGAGCCACTAATGAAGAATTATCCACAGTACTTAATGTCTCCCCAAGAACAATATTACGTAGAATTCAAGCCATTGACTTCTTTCAGATCAATATCCCCATGCATTTTCTGGATATGGCGAAATTAGGGTATGAAACATTTCTAGTTTCTCACTTCCAACCCATTCCAGACAACCTTCAACCTTATTGTTATAATTCTGCTGATCTAACCTTTAGTCAACTTAGTCTCTTTCAGATCCCGATCTCAAAGTCTCAGGTTTATATGCAGCTCCAAGATGATCTTGAACCCATGATCTTTCAACAGATGGATCAGCGGATTCAAAATTGGAACCTCTCGGGTTTGGGTGCAGGGAAAGATGTG
>JBHLPG010000325.1:0-4446 GCA_048939725.1 Promethearchaeota archaeon
CTACTAAGTTTAACCAATATAAATCGAGCTTTGTTGACCTTATATACTCCTGTGCGTAAACATATGGAGGAGAAGTAATGATTAAATCAATGAACTCTTCATTAAAAGGAAAATTATAAGATAAGACATCGGTGCCACCTAAAAAGATGATCTTCCTCTTGTTTGTCTCATTACATCGAATATTACTGGAGGTAATCTGATGATCATACTCAGGGGTAAGATTTTTCTCATTTAATATCTTTGTTAGTTGCATCATTTGATCGTAATATTTCCTGAGAGTTTTACGATAAGTTAAATAAGGAATATCAGGATTCGATCCTACTTTTTTTCTGAGTTCTTCGACTTGCTTTATTCTCCGTTTAGATCTAAATAATTTGGGAACATCTCTTGCCGCATATGACAAAAATCGAGAAATATTTAGTGCCGATAGCTTGACTAGATTCATGAAGTCTTCAGGGTAATCGTCTTCTATGGAATAGATGAATCCCCAAATTTGCGTAAGAATTTGTTTAAACTCCTCAGGATACCAATGATCAATATTTTTCCACCTCGGGTGAAATATTTCTATGTTTTCTTTCATTTGTTTAATAAAATCGTTGAGGTGGATTGATTTCCTTTTTTCCTTTTTTAGATTGGAGATACCATTCTCTAAAAAAGGATCCAATTTTAGAGGAATTTGTTGAGAAAGATTGAAGTTTATTCGTTGTGTTTTTACCTTTGTTAAGAAATTTGTAAGGGGATTGATATCAATGCTGATTGAATTATGACCTTGGTGTAAAGATTCAATTGCAGTGGAGCTACTTCCTGCAAAAGGATCTAAAACTATAGAGTCTTTTTTTTTCAAATATTTCGATATAACATAATAGGGGACATGGGGGATAAATTTTGCTGGATAGGAGTAAAGATTATGGGTAAGATAATTTTTTGGAGGAATAATTCTTGCTAATCGCTGTTTAAATGCATAATTTCTAATTTCAATTATTTGTTCCAAGAATTGCTTATCCTCCAAGTTCTATTTTTATAGTTAATTAGTATTTAATCTTAGTCTTCAAGAAACTTCGTTAAGACTTCTGTTTTCTGTTTAATTTTAGTTTTATCTTGAGTTTTTTCCCATTGGTTAAAGTAATCATCCAGAAATGGAATTTCTAAGTTTAAATTTGATAGCGTTTCTTTTAGAATATTCAATTGAACTTTTTCTTTCTGTGAAAATTTCAATAACCCCTCCTCGTGAAGTTGATTGTATTCAATTATACCACAATATCGTGATAAGATGTTTAGAGCGAGTTCAAGATGAGGAAGAAGAACTGGAGGCATGTCCTTAAAAGAATCTTCAAGTATTCTTTTTCTAATAATGTCTCTTCTAGGAAACTTTTCATACCCAAATCCCTTTTTATTCAACAATCTTGATGCAGCAAGGGTGCTCCCTGTTCCAACAAACGGATCAAGCACTGTTTCTCCCTCTGAAAGTTTGATACACTTGTAAGGTAACTCTATTGGGAAAGGAGCCTCATGACCTTTTTTTATAGTAGCACCTGTTGTCTTTGAGTAAGGTACTAACCAAATATTCCCCGCATCTCTTAGATCTTCATCAGCATATCTCCCAATGTTTGATTTATCAGCATAAGGAATACCAATTGCCTTCGGATTAATGCGATACCTTTTCATGTCTTTAACAAGGACAAAAATATTTTCCCAAAGATTGTTTAACCGTCTATCTCCACCACTCGGAGTATAATGACCTTTTCCAAGAAATGATTTGATCCATATTATTGTTTGTAAGCGATGAAAACCACTATCAACTGCAAGCTGAACGACGATCTCACTCACCCCCTGATCTTGAGCTGCATCTCCAATATTCAAAAAGAAAAGTCCATTTGGACTTAATACGCGAAAACACTCTCCCCACACTCTCTTTAAAAATTGATAATATTCCTGCTCTGGTTGTTTGTCATTGTATATTTCCCCTATATCATCAGAATAGAGCTTATTTCGATTGTACGGAGGAGAAGTAACAATTACATCTATTGAGTTATCATTAATTTCCCTCATATTTTCTGAACTTTTGTAATAAACCGTTTGATTTTCAAAAATATCGTAATCAACCATCACATTTCTCTCAAAAAAACCGTGATTTAATCTGAATTTCGGATTATTTAAATTAGTTGCTCTTGATTAGTCAGTATTGATAATAAAAAGCAATCACTAATGTATCCTCATTATAATTGTTTTTTCTTTAAAAATAAAAAGGTTAATAATTCTCTTTTTTTTCTCTCTGATTTGCACGATTTACGCTTCGTTTCACATTATCAAGGCTTGAGGTTGCTTCAGTATCTCTGATTTTATCTAAGCTTATTTTTATGTGATTATAAAGCGAAGTAATAGCTATCGTGAAAAAAAAACAACGTGAATAAGATGAGCGAATCTCAAGAAGAAATGGAAATCGAATTAAAAGAAATGAAAATTAGCGAATTGTCACCTTTCGACCGAAAACTACAAGTAACTTTCGTTGTCGTTGAAAAAGGTGAAGTTCGTACGATTACATCTCGAAAAACAAATGAAGAACATCGATTAGCGGATATCAAAATAGGGGATCCGACTGGAACGATTATTCTAACCCTTTGGGATGAAACAATTGATCAAGTCTCTGAGGGGAGTACATATGTTGTCAAGAATGGTTATGTCAATGTCTTTCAAGAACATATGCGTTTAGCCCTAGGCAAGTGGGGATCTCTTGAAGACACTGATGAGGTTATTACTTTAGATTCTGTTGATATGGATAACGATCGATCTGAAGAAGTACATGAGGATACTCGTAGACGGCGCAGACCACGTAGAAGTTATGGTGGGGATCGCGGATATAACCGTGGAGGCAATCGCGGCTTCTCTGGTGATAGGGGTCGTTCACGAGATCAAGAAAGAACCCGTTGGTAAGTTTTAACTCACCTGAACATTATAATTTCTTACTCACAGATACAACTCTTTTATTTTTCTTATTTTTTCTTTCTCTTTTTTTAATTGAGGCTAAAAAGAACTTTACTTCTTTTAGGTATGTAATCGAACAAGATTTCTGGAAATATTTCTGGAAATAGCAAGGTAGAGGGATTTCTATATTTTTAATTGACAAAATAATTTTATTAGAATCATAAAATCGGAAAATCTAGGTAGAAAGTGATCCCAATGAAAAATAAAATCGGTATTAGGTTGGAAGATAAAAATATTTGGGAAAAAAGGGTCCCTATTGTCCCTAATGATATGAAAGATCTGATTGATAAACAATCCATTGATTTTATTGTTCAGTCTTCTTCAATTCGTGCTTTTAAAGATGATGAATATCGTGAAATTGGAGTTCAAGTGTCTCCAAACATCAAAGAAGCAAATGTGATTTTTGCAATCAAAGAAATCCCACTTCCAGTTATTGAGGCACAGAAATCCCCCAAAACCTATGTCTTCTTTTCGCATACAATCAAAGGCCAGAAACACAATATGCCGATGTTGAAAAAAATTATGGAGACAAAATCTACCCTTATTGATTATGAGAAGGTGGTGAATGACAAGGGGTTCCGACTTATTTTCTTTGGAAACTGGGCTGGCCTAGCTGGCATGGTTGAGATTCTGTGGGGCTTTGGACAGAGAGTTAAAACTAATAAAAATGTAAAAAACCCCTTCCTAAAGATAAAACACACCTGGGAATATGATACTCTAGATGCTGCAAGAAAAGCCGTATCTAAGGTTGGTAAAGAAATAATTGAAAAAGGTCTACCAGAAGAAATCGTTCCTCTTGTAATAGGGTTTGCGGGTTATGGAAACGTTTCAACAGGGGCTCAATCCATGTTAGATTTCCTTCCCATCAAGGAAATAGACCCAAGAGAATTAATAGAATTTTATAATCAAAAGAAATTCTCTTCTAACTGTGTATATAAGGTTGTGTTCAAAGAAGAGCATATGGTTGAACCAATTGAAGGTGGTGAATTTGATTTACAACATTATTATGATCATGGGCTCGCAAAATATCAGGGGGTCTTTCCTCAATATTTCCCATACTTATCAATCTTAATCAATGCCATTTACTGGAGTGACAAGTATCCGAGATTAATAACAAAAGAATTTCTTAAGACTCAGTTTGAATCGGACGAAGATGTTCGATGCCAAATCATTGGTGATATTTCCTGTGACATTGAAGGGGGTATTGAAGCAACATTAAAAACAACAAAACCTGATAACCCAGTATTCATTTATAATCCTTTTACTAACGAAGTAACAGTTGGTTTAGAGGGAAAAGGAATGGCGATCATGGCTGTGGACAACCTTCCCTGTGAATTGCCGATGGAATCATCTACTAGTTTCAGTGAGACATTAAAACCATTTGTGCCTTTAATAGCGAAAGCTGATTATTCTAAGCCATTTCCTGAATTAGATTTACCTCCAGTCATAAAAAATGCAGTGATT
>JBHLPG010000326.1:0-4428 GCA_048939725.1 Promethearchaeota archaeon
TACGAGACTACCTAAGAGTTGATGTTAAATATACTTGTAATCATACTCGCTAATTATTAGATTTTGACCAACTTTCTGTAAATCTAGATCATCAATTATCAATTGAGAGATTTCGAAACGGCCATATTCAAGCACTCTAGGGTCCTCTTCTGGTGCATACCATGAATTTGTCTCTTGAAGCAATGTTCGCATGATATTTAATTCTGGAAGTCTAAATAACTGCCTTCCTTCAGAAAAAAACCATCTACTATTAATGAGACGACTTATGAAATCTTTTAGTAATGCTGCATCAGAATTATCCTCATAATTCCAAGTGTTTATTACTTCATATGACCCACTAATTTCATCTCGAATTAAAGACATGAAAACATTTGTGAATATCTCATCTCCAGAGAAAGGTTGTTCAGTAATTGACTCATTGTTCTTTATTTTGTTGAAAGCATCAATTACACTACGATCATTGTCGTAGAAGATTGTTACTGCTTTACGATCGTGACTGCTTGTGATCTCTAGATCAGAATCAACCTTAGTATAGATTGTCAATTCATCGTGTATTTGGAGTTCAGCATAGAGATTATTAAGATAAGCCAATGTATCTGATTCTGTACCAATATCCTCAAGACGAGTAATTGTAGTGTTCAATAACCTAATTAGATTATCAAGACTGATTGTTACTTCTCGTTCTCTCTCACCAATGATCGGATAGGAATAACTTCCAGTGTTATCATATACACCGTAGTAAACATTATCTGGAGTAAATTCAGCACTTTGCATATTACGAATCATCCAGAGAAATCCTTTGTGCATTTGATTCAACATAATTCCTTGGGGACGTTCAATTGGTGAAGGCACAGCACTAGAAGAGCTTACACTTGGTATTAAAGATGTACCAAAAAGTGATATTATAACTAAAAGCCAGATCAGAGTTTTTTTGATATTAAGTTTTATCATTTGAGTTTTTCACCTTTTTATTTTATTATTTATTTTATAGTATCATTGAATACCAGATTGTGAATGTTCTATCAAGACTCACCATCTTGAAGTATTCGTTATACAAATGTTGAAATCCCACATCCCATCATTTTGAATCCTAAATCGGTAATTAATGAGTTTAAAAGCCAGATCATGGCTAAAAACACTATAAAAAGATAATTGATTGGTTGAAGGATCATATTTCAATAAATAAGGTCTTAAATCACGAATAAACTAACCAAACTACCTATTCATTTAAGTTCAACAATAGTTGAACTACAAATCTAAATTGAAAGATTAGAGAGTATAAAACTTAAGATACTGAAACCATAAAGGACAATAAAAACAGGAACCAACGCTCTTTCAAAATTAACAGATTTTATAACTTGCAATAACTGAACCAAGAAAATTGCGGTTACTATCTGTAGGATAAAGATTATACCTATTGATAATGCAGAGTTTGATACAATTTGTCTTAAAATGAAAATTTCTTCAGCTAAAATTACCAATAATGGGTATAGAAATAATGGCACCATTGCTAATGGAATTCCAGTAAAGAGTTCACTTGAAAAGTTTTTTATCGGACTGTAAAAATGAATTATTATTTCTAAAAGAGCCCAGATTATTAAATAAGATATTATCAATTCTAGAACACATTCTAAACTTCCAAAATATAAATCACCATCGAGATAAAATGGAATTATCCCTATTTTCGAGAAATCAAGTAATAAAATTTGTATCAACATTATTAATAAGACAATGAGCTTGAATTGGGTATTAAATGCTGATCTACGAACAAATTCACCAAAGAAAATAATAGAAAACCGCTTTGGAGGAGTTATTTCTTCCTTATTTGTTTGATCAGCTGAAATTGTAGACTCTGATTGTAAAGTTTCTCCAGATTTAATTACTTCTAAAGCTAATTGCCCAGTGGTTGTTAGAAAGAAACGTTTTTCTGAATCCTGCCCAACTAAACCTTTTAACTTCTTTATATGAAAATAAAACGAGCCAGGTCTTATCTGTAGCCATTCTACCAATTCAGTATACTGAACAGGTCTATGAAATGCTCCTAAAAAATTGATAATGTCATAACGAATTGCATGACCGAGAGCTGCATAGATATTAGGCAATGATTTTGATTCATCTACAGGAATTTCCTTATTCTCTGTCATGCGGGCTAATCCTCGATTGATTTGAAACCCCTTTATGTGATATCTGATTGCTTATTTTCGTCTACTGGAAATTTGACGGAAGATGATTACGGTTCCTACAAAGAATCCAGAAATTAATACGATTAAACTACTTTCTTCTAGTATTGATCGATTGGGAATCATTGGTATAGAAAAAATGGGATTTATTTCTTCAAATTGCACTTCAGGGTCATAGGATATTTCCTCTCCTTGAGGGAAAACAAAACCCCCAATTAAATAAAGACCAGTCAGTGATGTTGAATGACGTATTTGAAAATTAGCCTCTCCAGACGTTATTAACTGAAAATTTACCGAGTAATCAGCTCCATCTACATTTACATCAGGATACCAAGAAAAATTTAGAAAATCTCGAATTTGATTCCCAAGAGATATTCTTTGGTTTTGTAATCTTTGAGCAGAATATTCATTGGTACGATTTTCATTGTGATCCAAATGGAATTTTCTTACTTGATTACCCTGTTGAATGTTAAAGGCTAGTCGACTGAATATATTTGTAGATTTTAAAGCCTCGCGAGTGATTTCTTTTCCAGCTATTTTTCCAAATGACGTTACAATTTGCTCATGTGTTATCATTGTGTTTTTTAGAAACAATTTTGATTTGGATGAAGAATAATCCCATCCTACAATATTACATGAAAACTTCAATCGAGGAGTTAAGCGATTTGCTAGTAAACTTCCAGTCTTGTCAGTTATAGAAGTATCAAAACCTGTTTTTCGTGGGTAGATTGAAACAATTGGTACATTAGATATATTAACTTGCTTTTGTTCAATTGTCAGCTCAAAAGAGAAACAAAGAGAATCTAAAGTTGAATTATAAGGAGAATCCCTAATCTCTTGATAAAAAATATTGCGTGCGGTGAGGTTTACCATATATCGGAGGTAATCTTCTGAAGGATTTGGATCATTACTGCTTTTTGAAATCTGAAAAGGTACAGCAGATAGATTAACCACCTTTGGAGGAAAGTAGTCTTGTACAACACTGTACAAGCCATCATTATTCCTATCAGAGAATTCTAGAATCGCATCTAATCGAAAGACGAATAGATTTTGAACTTTCAATTCTATCTCTTTTTCTAATATTCCTCTAAGATTGTAAATCTGGACTGTGGCTATTTTTTGTGAGAATTCAGTAAATAGGTATATGGGTTGAGGATTTTTCGTTGAACCATAAAGCACACCAATTGTACTATCTCCAATAGTTGCACGAATTGATTGAATCCCACCAAATAGGGGGATCTCACCTTCTTCAATCTTGATTAGACTATATTGATTGTTTACTTTTTGATTTTCAGTCCTAGCTCCTGAAGATGTTAAAGTGTAAAAACAAAGGATGAACATCAAGAGAATACTTAACTTCCTCTTGTTGTTGACCATAACTTTGCTATTCACCTTAGAACATCTCGATTGAAATTTCTTACTCAAGTTTATATTGTATTTGTTAAACGATTCTTGAAAGTTCTTGAACTTATATATTTCTTATAATTTCTGTTTCTGTGACTCTTAAAAATCAAAATACTTAAATTATTGGAGTAAACATGATGTTCAACGATATTGATCAGCTAGAATCACTAAAACACCTTGCTAAATCATTTTATTTCGAAGGAGGAGAAGTTGGGGTGTTATTGGTTCATGGATTTACTGCCTCACCAACTGAAACACTCCCATTAGGTAAGTACTTACATGAAAAAGGGTATACCGTTCATGGAGTTTTACTAGCTGGCCATGGAACTAATTATCAAGAATTGTCAAAAGTTTCCTGGCAGGATTGGTACGAATCTGTGGAAAATGGATATGATTATCTAAAAGATCACTCTAAGATCATCATACCAATAGGAATCTCGCTTGGAGCGTTGTTATGTCTCTACTTACTTCATAAACGCCCTGAATCAAAAATTCAAAAATTGTGCTTATTGGCACCTCCATTCGCCTTGAAATCAAGATTGGTTAGACTAATTGGATTTTTTAGTGTCTTTCGTAAGTTTTTATATAAAGGGGAAGAAAGCTTACAATATTTCAAAGACCATAACCTTTATAGCTATATGTATAGGCCAACTGTATCAATCCTTCAGCTTACTCGCTTTCTTAAACACTTACACAAGGAAGAAATTCATATAAATGTTCCAACCTTAATTGCTTATGGAACACTTGATGAAATGATCTCTATTCCTGCGATTTCTGATGCTATGAAGCAAAAATTCTCTCCTAACACTAAAATCGTTACTCTTGAACTAGCAAACTCTAGTCA
>JBHLPG010000062.1:0-17983 GCA_048939725.1 Promethearchaeota archaeon
ATCTTTTGAGCTTGTCAGCGTACGCATTTCTGATGTAATATTAGTTAATTCTTCTAGCATCTTTTGTAATGCTGGTTCAATCGTAAGCCAAGAACTTACTAGCCCTTTTTGCATGACTAGGGCTTCATTTATTTTCTGAAACGAAACTACAGGAATCTGATTGTCTCCTAAATGGCATAAACATGTTTCTGGTTCTTCTGAATGCTCATAATCAGGTGCCATCAGATTTATTGTTAAATTGTCAGCATTCTCGAATCGGAGAAAATAGCTGGCATAAAATGAAGAATAGTTTTTTGATTGATCATCATCAAATAATTCCAAGGGATCAATTTGATAATTTTCGATCAACCATGTTTTTAGATCCTCAAAAAGCGATTTAAGTTGTGAATAAAGAGAAGCTCCCGCACGAGCAGGAAATCCAGCGAGACCATAGATAAGGGGATCTCTTAGAAAAGAGTCATTTGTGTTAACATCACATGGCCAGTAGGTGTGTCTTATTGTCATTACCCAGTCGATATGCTTCTCAAAAACAATGTCCAGAGTTCGGGTATTCTTCCATTCGTATAAAATTCCTAATTGATTAACTGGAACCTTCTGGAGTCTAAATGCAGAGCGAATAACCTCTTCAGTTATTCTAAGAGGAACAACAATTTGAAAAGCAGCCATGATTTGAGCTTGGTCTTTCCAATGAGCTAACATTGCTTCGGAACCATGTTTTAAAAAAATATTACATGATGGACAACAGCTATTTGAGGTATGAACTCGTTGTGGGCAAATTTCCACTGAACCTAGTGATGCAGCTACGTCACAACGCATACAACAATTAAGAAAATCAGGATCATCTGTAACAAGCATGGAACCATGTTTCCGAGACAAATTCTCGATCTCTTGGGGCATTCTACTCAACTCGAATGAAAGAAATTCCATGGTTTTTATATTTTGAGATCAAGATTGAGTTCAAAATTATGAAACTTAAAATAACTAAATCTATACAGAGAAGAAGAATCTATATCCAGATTGTTTGAAATAAAAATGAAGAATTCAATAACAGTCTCAAAAAACACTGATACTGAATTTTAATTTGGCACTAATTCAAGCTCTAAATTTATAACATCACCATTGATAAGGAAAGTATCTTTCTCCTCCAAAGGTCTATGAGAAATTTCAAGAGCCAATGTTTCGAGTTTCACATACTCCTCAAACGTTTCTAAGCTTTTAGAAAGATCTGGTGAGTTAGTTTCGTACAGAATTCTTATTTTTGCATCTAATTCGAGGTTAGCCCTTTTTCGGAGACGCTGTATTACCCTGACTAACTCTCGTGCCAAACCCTCTTGTTTTAATTCTGAATTTAGCTCAATTACAAGAGTTAAAGTGAATTGATGCTCATTAGAAACTTGTGAAATGAACTTTTGATCCGTCACTTGCGTATTAGATAAGTCTTTGACACATTTAAGCTTTTTCACGTTTAATTCATGTTTAAGAGATTCTAATAATTGTTTGTTGAATTTACTTCTGGGAAAGGGCTGATCTCCAGATATTATTGCCAAAGATAATGGCTGCCTTAATTTGATTTGTGCTTTATTCCTCAAGGACCTTCCTATTTCAACTAAATGCTGGTATCTTAAGAATTCATTTTCAAGATCCTCAAAGCTGGAAGATTTTTCTCTCGAAGGAAGCGAACATAAATGAACACTTTCTGGCAACTGGTGGACATAAGGGCGCCGAAGTAGTTGATAGATATGCTCTGAAAAGAAAGGCATAAAAGGTGCTAATAGAAAACTTATATTAAGCAACACTTGATGTAATGTTGAGTAAGCGGAATTTTTATCATCTAATGGATCTTTTTCTTTCCAAAACCTTCTTCTTGAACAACGAACATACCAATTAGTAAGATCGTTAAAGAATTCTTCAAGGAGAAGAATAGTTCTTTTACAATCCCAATTTAACAAGCATTCATGGTAATTATTTACTAGTTTATCCAATCTGTTCATAATCCAATTATCGAAGACATTATTGGAAGTTTGAGATAGTTGTGCCGCATCAGTAATGTCTATTGATGCAAAATTGAGAAAAAATCTAACAGCATTCCAAAGTGGCACAAATTTACGACGAATCTCATTTGTAACCGTAAACCCAAAACGTAAGTATGAATCGGATTTTTGAGAAGCATAATTCCACCTCATGACATCAGCACCCATTTCTTGGAGAGCATGATCAAAATCAATCGCATTGCCAGAAGATTTATGCATGGGTGACCCATCCTCACTCCGAACTTCTTCATACACAACAACTGTTTTGAAAGGAGCTCTTCCTTCCAGTGTAACTGACATGAAGAGTTGTGAATAAAACCAAAGCCTGATCTGTTCGACCATTTCACAAACCATATCTGCAGGAAACCATTTTTGCCACTCTATTTTATTTGTACAATAATTAAGGGTAGAAAAAGGAACTATTCCCGCATCTAACCAACAGTCACCAACTTCAGGAACACGATTAACTAAATTCTTGCATTTAGGACATTTGATTTGAATATCATCAATCCACGGACGGTGGAGCTCGGGTAATGCGTCAACAATGCTAGAATTCACCGCCAATGTTCTTAATTCTTGAATGTTTCCGACAACAGTCAGTTTTCCACAATCACAAGAATAGAATGGTAAGGGCAAACCCCAGTATCGTTTTCTAGAAATACACCAATCACTCATATTGGTCAACCAATCATGCATTCGCTTTTCAACATGCTTTGGTACCCAATGAACCTTTTTATTAGCTTGTTGCAACAATGGCCGGATCTCATCGCATGATATAAACCATTCAGTTTCTAATTTATAAACAAGCTCCGTTTTACATCGCCAACAAACAGGATAACGATGTTTTATGACCTCTTGTCTTAACAAATACCCTTTATCTGAGAGAGTCTCAAAGATGGGTGAGGCAGCTTCAAATGTCTTCAATCCACTTAAATGCCCTAAACCTTTAACAAGTTCTCCTCTTTCGTTAATAGGAGCGATAACATCTAGTTTATGTTTCTTTCCTAATTCAAAGTCCTCTACTCCACATCCAGGAGCTATATGGACTATTCCTGTTCCTTCATCGGAAGATACTTCCGCCCAAGGCACGATTTTATGTTGAACACTTTGTTGTAAGGGCAACTCATTGAAAGGGGTTTTATATTTTAATTTTACAAGCTCTCTTCCTTTGATAGTGTCCACTATGAGATAATGAAAGCCGAGAATGCCAACTAAGTCTTCTGCAATAAAGAACTCTTTAGTTTCAACCTTTACAAGTAAATAGTTGAGTTCGGGATGAACTGCTAGAGCAGTGTTTGCTGTTAATGTCCAAGGAGTCGTGGTCCACACTAAAAAGTATCTATTTCTGTATCCTAAGACTGGGAGCTGTAAATAAACCGAAGGATGCTCTATTAGTTTATATGAATCTGCCATTTCATGCGTAGAAAGACTTGTGCTACATCGGGGACACCAAGGCATGACTAGACGTGATTGATAAAGCCAATTCTTCTCATAGCAAGTCTTTAAAAAGTGCCAGATATGCTCAATATTTTGATCGGTGTGTGTATAATAACTGTTACCCCAATCCATTTGTTGGCCAAGTTTTTTTGATTGTTGAGTTATAATATTGGAGTACTTGTTTACCCGGGCTTTACAATGGTTCACAAACACTTCAAGGCCTATATCTAGAATATCTTTCTTGGAATTAAGCCCAAGAGCTTTTTCAACTTCAACTTCAACCCATAAACCTTGGGTATCAAATCCATTTTGAAAACGTTGTAAATATCCACGCATTGCCCAGTAGCGTTGAAAAATATCTTTTAGTGTACGTCCACGTGCAGTATGCACACCCATGGGATTGTTGGCTGTTATAGGCCCATCTATAAAGCTAAATTTTTTGTTAGAGCTTTGAAGTTTCTCTTTTAATTTCTGGAAAATTTGCTTTTCTTCCCAAAACTGAAGTATTGCATTTTCGACTGCAAAACAATCCAAATCTGCGGTTACAGGAGTAAAAAAAGGTTTATGATTACTCATTAGCCCTTTTCCTCCTATTAGGCACTTTCAATTCTATATATGGAAGTATCTTTACTAACTCAAACAAAGTATGTTGAGTCCATTTTTGTGTTTTTAGTCTATTATTGTCTCTACTTTTTTTAGAGAATTTCAGGATCCATCCTTTGTCACCTACAAAAAAAAATTTGCATTTCCCTCCACAAAAGCCTCAATAGATATATCATAACAATCAATACTACAGAAGGAGTTGGGAGGGCGGAGTGTTGTCTCCATGAGTTAATGAGAAATAGTTGAGGAACTAATTTCGTGATTCCACACTAGAGTTTCACTCCAAAATTATAGTAAATCATGATTGTTTAAATCTTTCCCTTTTGGTAAGAAACAACACTGGATCGAATATTGAATACTCAATCAGTCTTCATTGTCTCTCGAGTTTTTGATGTCAATTCTAACGTATATTTTCTAAAAATAATAATGAAAAAAACAGTTAGAATACCAGTAAATGTGATGATAACAAACAACTCTGGGAAAAAGGCTGCAGTGGGATGATTTGGTTCGTTATAAAGAAATAATGTTGGATATTCTGATAGTGGATTAAAAAAATCAAAGAACCAGTCAATACTATGTATTCCAGTAGAAATCAATACATCCTGAAATGATGGGGTCACAAAAGGGAGTATGAGAAATGCTTCAATTAGCAAACCTAAATGCCCTATAAGAGAAAAAATGTCAAAATAAAAAGGATTAAAAACAAAAACCATAAATGAGGCAAAAAAAACCTTAATGATGCCAATAAATGTAACTACATTAACCACTTGATTGTTACGGCGCATAATGAAAGTTATGAAAAGAAAAATCCCAAATAAAATTCCGAATGTCGCACAATCAGGTATGAAAATCCATAAATATATGGGGTAATAGGGATATTGCCAACTATAGAGAAATATTGTATTTAATGAGGCGATAACGTTTATTACAATCCAGATAATGATTATAATGGGATGTAGTGACTGGAGTCTTATACGTATTTTTTCTAACACCTCTTCCAACATTAGTTCAATACATCCATTTCTAAAAAATAACTTTAAAACATGTAAAAAAGATTATTGACAATAATCCATTCCTTAATTAGGATTCCCTTTATATCTATTTAAAAACAAGATGTGAAGGAATGAATAATACTATATTTTTTGGATCTTAACTTGCTTCTGATGAGATTCCCATGACCAATAGCGATACAGAAAAGTCGGAGTCAGATCCTACGAATCAATCAAAACAAAAGAAAAATCGTGTAAAACTTGATGCTAATGCACTAACTCAATTATGGATTAAGGTAGAAAAGGAGATTAGAGAATCCCAACCAACTGATTCTTTGGAAAATAGAAAGGAATTTTTGAAAAAAAGAAAGGTAATTCGACAAGGATTTCCAAGTCCTGAAATTTTAGCACGCTGGTGGCAGGAAGCAGAGGATCAAATTAAACTAGCTCACCCACATGAAACTTTTAAAATTCGAAAAGAGTTAACAGAAAAGTATGTCCTTTCTCGACTTCGAAAATACCTAGAACATCAGTACAGAGAACCCCACCCTGAGGAGCGGCAAATATCTGAATGGTATCGTGAGGAATTACTCAAATTACGAGAAGATATTCCTCATAAACCCTTAAAGGAACGAGAAAGGATGGCTGCGACTATAGTAGAGGAGAAGATAAAGCAATTCAGAAAAACAATACGATTAGATGAATTTTTTGACTGATTCTTAAGCTCAATCTAATATTTGTGAAAAAAATGCCCTCAGATATCCCGAGAAAGCTTGTATGTAGGGAATACTTACAACAACAAATCTATATTGACCCAGACACCATTATTGACCGTATGAATACAGTAAAATATCATGCACCTGGATCAGGCAAGATTATTAACGAAATGCTTAATATTTTCTGCAAATTTGCTGAGAAATATCAATTTGCAAATGAAACAGCTCCTTATTTAGCATTTATTGAGGATTTAGCTGAACAATTAGGATTTGAGAGTCAAGATGCAATTGATCACTTCAATAAACGCTATTTAGATATGCAAAAAGGAGAAATTTTCGATTATTCCATCTATTTCATGTCTGTTCTTAGTAGCATTATCGAATCATTTCAAAAAAAGGTGATAAGCAGGCTTTCATTAAAGCTAAAGAGGAAATTAACACAAAGGGGGATCAGAAATATTGATGAAAGACTTGAAAAATTGTTTCAGACTGCCAACTCAACGTTTGGCCTTCTCGTTAATATTGAAATCTTGAAAGAGATGGGTCGTCTTATTGGAGTAGAGATGGATCCAATTATGACTGACTCTTTTGAGGAAGAGTTAATTTCTACTTTAGAGAATTTCTAAAGCTAAGGTTTGATCATCTATGACAGAACGATTATATTTAGCTGATTGTTACCTTCAGAAATTTACAGGGAATATTACTGAAATCCTTTCTAATGGAATTGTTCTAGACCAATCAGCCTTTTATCCTGAGAGTGGAGGTCAGTTGGGAGACCAAGGAATACTAAAATCCGATGGTGAGGAGATTATTGTGACAAATACTCATCAACAACGAGGAAAAGTCATTCATAAACTCAATTCCACTGAAGGATTAGAAGTGGGAATGCAACTACAGGGGGAACTAGATTGGAAGAGGAGATACGCTCTGATGCGCGGTCATACGGCTCAGCACTGTATTAGCCGATTTTTCCAGATAAATTACAATGCTGAAACAGTCAGTAACCAGTTAAAAACTTCAATCAACAGATTAGATCTTTCACCATTATCAAAAATTACTTCTGAAGAATTAAAAGAGATTTCAGGTCAAATAAATGAATTAATATCAAGAAATATGTCAGTCTCTATTTCTTTCCTTCCCCGAGATGAAGCAATAGCTTTCCTCAAAGAGAAAGAGTATCAAATCCAATATCTCAATATGGTTCCGAAATCTGTTCAAAATTTTCGAATTATTTCGATAGATGATTATGACTGGTCGGCGTGTGCTGGAACTCATGTCCAAAATACGTCAGAAATCGGCCAAATCTCCTTGGAGAAGACAGAAAATAAGGGAAAATTGCGAGAGAGAATTTATTATACAATAACATAATTGTAAAAATGTAATAAATTACACTAATAAATTAGTTTAATATTCACAGAAATTGCTCCAATCTTTGAATTTAAGGATAATCTAACCCTACCTAATGAAGGATGAGTTTGATTAAATTGCATACTGAATCAAATGACATTTTCGATGTTGGTTTTGGTTGTCAGCTTTCAAATGCTCAGATTACGTTAGATCCAGACCATGAATGGTTCCGAGAAAACCTCAAACCTTATTATGTTGTCACAAAGGATTTTCAATATCTATTCGGCTCAACACAACCTGGGAGACGTCCAGACAGGGCTTATTATATGGTGCCAGAAAATTATCGACTTGGTAAGAATCAAAAGCCATTTAATCGTGAACGAGGTAAAAAGCTCTTCGATGTTGTTCTTCGTTATCTACAAGAGGAAAATGTACCTGTGATTGTGCAAAACGGTATACAAGGGGAACATGGTTATGAAGTTGGGCTCCGTGTAATCATCAGTGTCAAAAACATGCATAGTGCTTATATCGGATGGTTTGGGAAACTTATGGTATTCCCCCCAAAAGAGAATCAGAACATTGATTGTTGGAACTTCGTAGTTCAAGAGAATTTACCACTTAAGTATGTCAATGAGATCAGAAAATTTTGGCCTACGTTTGATCCTAATGAACCAATGACTCTTTATGACCTTACAGAGATGGATCAAAATCGGCGCCGTGTCATGAGCTTAAGAGTTGATTATTTTGGGGGGGCTTATAAAAAACCCAATTTAACCTTAGTATGGAATAAAGCTGAATCAGATGGATATGTTTCCTATCATGCTGGAATGACCTCAGATAGAGTCATCTTGGGGCTTTCTGGAACAGGAAAAACAACTTTAACGGTTGGCCCTGAATTAGAGCAGGATGATGCCTGTGTAGGGAAGCTAATTCGAAATCCTGACACTGGTAAAATTAGAAAAGTACAATTAATTGGTTTGGAGGCAGCCTCCTATGCTAAATCACAAGATCTTAACCCCTCAAGTCCTGAATGGCCAGGTCTTATGAAATCTCGAGAATTTGATGAGAATGGCAACAGACCAGTTGTACTTGCCCAAAATATTGACTGTGAAAATGTTGAATATCAATTCAAAGAGATTAACGGATATACTGTAAAAGTACCAGTATCCAAATCCAATAAACAAGTAGGATCGTTATTATGTACAAGATATCATAGCTCTGGAACTACAAATGGTCGTTTTATTTTTCTATTTTCTGAATTAAACAAAGATTGGGGAAAAGATAACACTCCTCGCTATCTTAAGACAATTGTACTTTCTATGAAACGATTCGATCTTCTCGATCCTATGTTTCGTATCACTGATCCTATCTTAGCAACAGCTTTTGACTCCTCTGTAGAATCGATCATTACATCAGCAGTAGCAGAGCAAAAACCTGGAACGCGTGTTCGATCTTACGCTGCGACTGATTTCATGGCACGAGAGCACTGTCATCAAGCTTTATTGAAATTGGAAATGTATCGGGATCTTGGATTAGGTCTTGACGGAAAATTAGTATTCTTAATAACGAATGCAGGGACAATTGGTGAGCATGATATCAATGGGAATCAAATACGTATCATAAATAGTAAAGGAGTATCAATCCCTAAGATAGATCAGCAAACTGGGAGAGTATTGAAGAATGAATTAGGGGAGATTGTTTATCAAGGTCAAGGAGAAAAGATTACAGTTCAAGACACAAAGAGGTTGTTAGATCTAGGTGAACACAGAAAAATCACCAATTGGATCCCCCATCCTGTATATGGCGGAGATATCTTATTACCTGATCCGAAAGAGTTAGAAAATAAATGGGGTATGAAAGAATTTGGAATACGTTTTAATCGTCTAAAATATTACACTGTTGGCCAATTCATTGATTTTACAATGCGAGATATCAGGGAACGCACAAAATTTCTTGAAAATTTGTTCAAAGGACAAGAGTGTGAAGCAGACCTAGAAGAAGTCATATATGTATGGCAGAGATTCAGAATTCCTGATCCCCTTACAATCGAGAATTATTATCGAAAATATTATTCTGGATTTGGTAAATATTATTCAGAATTTTAGCAACTTTGATGAAATAATCAAGAAGGCATTTCCACATCTGGGGATATAACAATTCCCTGATTTGTAATTGAAAAAGGGAAAATCCCTCGCTTGTGGTTAACTCCTCTCATTTTAATTATTTCAATTCCTCGCTGTCGTTTAGCACCAGATCGTTCATTATAAAGACGAATAATCCCTGCAGCAAGAAACTCTTCAACGCTATACACATCTTCTCCACGAGTTTCTGCAATTGCGAGTGAGGTAACACCAAATCGCCTAATTACATCAAAGAATCGAAACATATTGTATCGAATTTCTCGGACATCATCAAAAAGCAGGCTGATTATTGTTAAAGGATCAATAACTAATCTTTTAGCCTTAATAGAGTCAATTGCCTCTTTCAGCTTCTTCGTAAGAGCTGGTAAATCTAATTTATATTGTTGTAAAGCTAGTTGGCCATCACCTAGAGCTCGCCCATACGATAAGTCTAATAAAAGGAATTTTTTCTCTGTTTCAAGTTTTTGCAGATCATATCCGAACCCTAGTTGTGTCAGGTATAATTCTTTCTTAGACTCATTGAACGAGCAAAAAATCCCTGGTTCGTCATATTCTTTGATTCCTTGAACTAAAAAACCAATTGAAAGACAAGTTTTACCAGCACCAGGTTCTCCTGACAAAATGGTGGACCAACCAACTGGTATACCTCCACCAAGCAACTGATCGAGTCCTACAATTCCAGTTTTGGTCAAAGGTAAATCCATAGATATACTTCCTTTTTCTACTCTTTTCATTGCCATTGATAACCTTATTCCCAACAACAAAGTTTCCCTCTTTGTTGATTTGGGGCAAGTACTTTGTGATTTCTGTAGTGAATAAATTAATCGGAATATTGTAATACAATTTATTTCATTACTTCATTGATATATTATTATTTTCTTTTTAAAAATAGTTCGCTTTCTAATGTCTTATCCTCCGCTCTCAAAAATTGATGCGTTTAAGAGGGCAATCTGTAAATCCATAACGTTTGTACCCGTAGGCCCACTTATTAAAACAGATCCGCCTAATTTTTCAAAAAATTTGCTCAAGTTATTTTCTTCACGATATTTAGCTAGGTCTAGCATCTTTTTCTGATTTTCAATGATTGATAAGTCATCAACCAGGGCTCCTGCATAAGGGGAATTTCCATCTACTCCATCTGTACCTGCTGAGAGGAATACAATATCTGGAGGGGAGGTTAGAGAGAAAAATTCTTTTAATACTGCTGCAGCAACCTCCTGATTCCTTCCTCCAATACCCCTTCCACGAACCTTCACAGTAGGTTCACCACCACTAACAACAAGTAAAGGCGCCTGGATTCCATCAGCTAGTGAATGATATATTCTAGCAAGTAATTGTCCCAACCATTTAGCGTCTCCTTCTATCTTATCTGTTAAGAAAAGAGTGTTTAACCCAAGCTTTTTCGCATCGGTAATTATTGCATTACAGGCTAGTTTATTTGATCCTAAAACATACGTATGCACATTCTGAAAAAATAAAGCCCCTTTCTTAGGCGTGTCAGGAATTGAACCATCTTTTCCTCGTTCAATTACAAGTTTTACTGAGTCTGGAATAATATTCATGAGGTTATATTGATGGAGTAAACATTTTACATCAAGGTATGTACTTGGGTCAGGATGGAAGCACCCCGATGCAATAGTTTCTAAATTGTCCCCTATGACATCAGATAAAATTAAGACAATCATTTCTGCTGAAATGATTTTTGCTAACTTACCACCCTTTATTTTGGACACGTGTTTCCTTACTACATTCATCTCATGGATGTCCATTCCAGATTCAATTAATTTCTTATTTAGAAAAATTAGATCCTCAATTGTTATTGGAGATATTGGTGCAGTCCAAATTGCGGATCCTCCTCCACTTATTAACGCAATCACTAGATCTTCTGGTTCGATATTTTCAATTAAATCTAAAATTTCTTTAGTGTTTACCAAATTCACCCTGGAGGGAAGAGGATGAGTCGATTCAAGACATTCAAGTTTATTTAATGCCAAATGTGTTTTCATTCCCTGTGGGACGCAAATTATGCCTTGAAATTCTAAGTCAATTAAAAGCTTCTCAAGAGCTTCAGCCATTCGTCCAACGGCCTTTCCTGCGCCAATAATATATATCTTTCTGTCTTGCACTGAAAATACTTGATCTTTTATGACTAGCTCCTTCCTTTCCGAATTATAAGTCAAATTTTCATTGATAATTTCTGAAGGATTGACAGCATTAACCCCTATATCGAATAGTCTGAGAACAGTTTCTCTAGCTTTTTGACGGATAGAGGAAGAAAAATGAATAATTTCATCATAATTCTGAAATATCATTGTTTTTCACCATCTAATTTTCGCCCATATCCTCCACCTCCAGGAGTATTTATAACTAGTGTCTCTCCCGCTTTAAAATTAACTATTGATCTTCCTGCAAGCTCAACTTCCTGATTATTCACTTTTCGCTTGATATTCACTCCTTTTACTCCATTTTGTCCACCATGTAAACCATATGGAGAAAGCTTTCTGCGTTCAGTTTGTAAAGAAACTATTGCATCTGTCAAACATTTTATTTCACGAATTAAACCATGACCTCCAGGATTTTCACCTTGTCCACCCGAAGGGATTCGGAACTCATAACGCATTACTCTTAACGGATATGCCAGCTCTAGGGCCTCTATAGGAGTATTTAGTGTATTAGTCATATGAGAATGAACCCCAGAAATCCCCAGGTAGTTTTTGCCACTCCCAGTACCACCACCTATTGTTTCATAATATGTGAAGGGTTTTCCAGTTTCATCAAAACCCCCTATTGTAACATTATTCATTGTTCCTTGAGAAGCAGCAGGTATTTCTTCTAATACTTGGGATAAGGCTCCTAGCAGGACATCTACTATTCGTTGAGAAGTTTCTACATTCCCAGACGATACTGCTGCTGGAGACCGAGGATCAAGGAGACTCCCTTTTGGTATTTCAATCTCAATGTTCTGAAATAATCCTGCGTTTGTCATTATTGTAGGATCTGTCAATGCTCTGAAAACGTAGTAGACACATGAATAAACAACGCTTTTGGGAGCGTTCACGTTCCCTTTTTGTTGAGGATCAGTACCCAGAAAGGAAACTGTTATTTTTTCATCTGTAATAGTGACAGTAACCTTAATTTTAACTAAATCATCACTAATCCCACTAGAATCAAGATAATCTTCAAAATCAAATTGACCCTTGGGAAAATTAACAATTTGTGTTTTAAAAGCTTTTTCCGAAATTCTCATTAATTCTTTACAGACTTCAAATAAAAATTCTTGTCCATATTTCTCGGTCAGTTCAATAAGACGTTCTTCTCCTCTTAGGAGAGATGCCCTTTGAGCTCGAAAATCACCTAGTCGTTCCTCTCGCACACGTACATTAGATAGAATGACTTCCATAATATCTTTCACTTCCTTCCCACGACTATAAAGCTTAACGGGAGGAATAATCAAACCCTCTTCAAACAGTTCCGACGATATTCCAGGCATTGAACCTGGTGTTGAGCCTCCGATGTCAGCATGATGGGCTCTATTATTCACAAAAAAACTGAGGTGGTTATCGAAGAAAATAGGCATTAAAAAGGTAACATCAGGAAGATGAGTTCCCCCTGCATATGGAGAATTGAGAATAATTATATCACCTTGATTCATGGAATCAATGGGAAACTCTTCTAAAATTGCAGTGATAGATGAAAACATTGCACCAAGGTGAACTGGTATATGTTCTGCTTGAGCTAATAGCTCGGCATTCTGATCAAAGATTGCACAGGAAAAATCTAATCTCTCCTTACAATTCGGACTAAAAGATGCACGTCTAAGGATTATTCCCATTTCCTCAGCAATATTCTCTAATGCCTTTTGAATCGTACTTAAGGTGATAACGTCAATTTCCATCTTTTTCACTTTTATTTCAGTCTTTTTAGCAATAAATGACGGTCTTTCATTACCTCTGCAACCCACCCGATATCAATTAATGCTGTTGAGTCATTTTGCTCTATGATACTAGGTCCATCAATAATATTATTGGCCTTTAAGCCAGATCTCTGATAAATATCTGCTTCAATCCATTTATCCTTGATAAAAATTTCTCGTGTACCAGTTTGAGCTACTTCAGGATTGGATGTACCCTTTGGTAAGGGAGGTAATTTAAACTTAGGAAGTGAAACCATTGCTGCTACTCGAAGGTTTACTATTTCACGAGGAGCATCGGGAGAAGCATAACCATATGCTTGCTTATGAGCTTCATCAAAAGCATGAGAAACAGCCTCCATTCTTCCATAAAATGGCACAGTTAGCTCATACGACTGGCCAATTAATCGAAGATCTAGGTTACGAGCCACGAGAATATCTTTTTCAGAAAAGCCATCTTCAACACATAATTGGACTCCTTGTCGCACAAGAGATTGAAAGGCTGATTCAAGCTGTTCATTAGTCATTTCTTTCAATGGTTTCAGTATAGATAACGATAAATCATGACGTATGTCAGCAGCTAGAAGACCATAAGCGGACCAAACACCTGGATATGGTGGTATGATAACTTGATCCATATATAATCTTTCAGCTAATGAACAACCATGTAAAGGACCTGCTCCGCCAAATGAGATTAAATGAAAATCTCTACTATCATATCCTCGCTCTGTAGAAACTTTTCGAAGAGCCAAAGCGATATTATTCTCAAAAATTTCAATTATTCCTGCTGCAGCTTCTTCAATAGAGGAAAAGTTCAAATCGTCTGCAAGAGACAAGATGACTTTCTTGGCTAATTTAGTATAGATCTTAATAGTACCTCCGCAGAAATAATCAGGATTTAATAAACCTCTCACTAAATTTGCATCTGTTACAGTTGGATCTTCTCCTCCACAATTATAACAAGCTGGTCCTGGATCAGCTCCTGCACTTTCAGGGCCCACAAGAAGGACTCCATGTTCAAACCTAGCAATCGATCCACCACCAGCACCAATTGTCTGAACAGCAATACTGGGAAGATGTATAGGATGCCCTGCTATCTCATTAACAGTTGAAATTTCCACTCTACCATTTACAATACTAGCAACATCAGTGGATGTCCCTCCGATGTCTAAGGTAAGAGCATTATCAATTTGTAGCTCATTACATGAATAAAAACCTCCAAGTACTCCCCCTGCTAATCCTGAAAAAATTGTATCGACCGAACGCTCAGCTGCATTCTTTATTTGAGTAACTCCTCCAGTAGAAAGCAATATTAGCGGTGGAACATTAATCCCCTGTTCATTCATTCTATGTAAGAAAGATGTGAAATATCTCCTGCATAATGGTGCAACATAAGCATCTAAAACTGTGGTACTAGTTCTATCATATTCACGGAAAACTGGAAGTATTTGAGATGAACGTGATACATTTATTAATGGAAATCTACGTTTAATTTCGTTTTCGATTGCTATTTCATGTTGAGGATTGAAGAAAGAGAATAAAAGAGAGATAGCAACTGATTCAACTTCTTCTTGACCTAATTTGGCAATTTTTGTCTTCAAATCACCCATATTTAAAGGAATAAGAACCTCACCCGAAGCGCTTATTCGTTCCATCACTCCCATTCGTAATTGAGAAGGAACAAGTGGGTCAATTCTTCTTGGATAGAGAGAATATAAATTTAACCTATTTTGACGTCCAATTTCAATTATATCAGAAAAACCTTCAGTGGTGATTAAAGCAGTTTTTGCTCCTTTATGTTCTAATATAGCATTTGTGGCAACAGTTGTACCATGCACAACGACATCCAAATCTGTTAATGTAACTTCTAACTTACCTAATCCGTTTTCCACTCCAACTGATTGATCTTTTGGTGTGCTAGAGACTTTTCTAAGTACGACAGAATTATTATCCGTGTCTATGATAATTAAATCTGTAAAAGTACCACCTATGTCAATTCCAAGACATTTCATTTATAAATCCCTAATTATTTACTGACTTCAGTTGAATGAATCCTAAAAATAAACTGCAATATGATTCTTCGTAATTACAAAGTCTCATAAAAGTCTGATTCTGTTTATAAACAATACCTTAAGAAGCTTAAATGTGGACAAAATCAATATTCTGTGCATCGGTGATTCACATACTGCTGGTTTTCCGTTATTTGATCCATTGTACGGAGGAAATCCAAAAAGTTCTTATGAATACTGGTTTAACATTCTCCTTTCAAGACAATTCTCTGGTATAACCTTTGAAATTCATAACAAAGGTATATGTGGACAGTTATCAGGAGAAGTTCTTAGACGCCTCAATAATGCATTGAAGACTTTTTATTATGATTTAATTATTCTTTGGGCTGGAGCAAATGACATAGCTATTGGGTACTCTGTAAGAAGAATTTGGGAGAACTTATGGCAAGCATACACAATCTCGGTCAAAAAATCGAAAGCTTTCATGCTTATTACAATTCCACCGATGAATTGGCCTGGAAGCGATACAAAAATCCGTAAATTAAATGAAAAAATAAGGAATAATAGTAATTCTGATACCTATATGTATACTGATGCTTATACAGCTCTTGTTCTAGGGAATGAGGATGTTTTAAATCCAATTTATGATGCTGGAGATGGAGTCCACCTCTCAATCGATGGTTATGAACAAATTGGGAAAGTAATATTTAATCAAACTATTCCTTTAATTCAAAAAATTATAGGAGGAAGCTAACCAAAACTTTGGACCTTAAAATTCTGCTGAAAAACAGTCTTTGAAGCAAATGAGACAGTCTTCAAACTGGGTTTCTTATCTTAAAAAGCGAATAAATAGGAGGAATCAATCAGAAACTTTACTAAATTGGAAACAACATCTAATCTCTCTTTATATCATTCGTAAAGGTGATGGAATATGCTTATTCTCTCATCACTTCCAATTGGGATTAATTTCTCAGATAGAAAACCAATTAGTGGGAATGGGATTTACTGCAATTTCCCAGATGTTACAGGAAATCGTAGATTCGTCATCAAGTTTAGTAATGATGGATCTTGGATCTAAAAAGGTTTTAATTGAGGAAAAACAAAATTTTCTAACAATTTTGATTACCACAAACTATTCACCATTATTAAGAAACAAACTAAAAAAGTTAGCGGATCTCTTTGAGAAAATGTTTGAACTTCAACAACGAATAAGCCTAGTAACACAGGTTTGTGTCGAGGATTATGCACTAACTACTGACCTGGTATCACTGGTTTTTGAAGATAAACCAACACGAGTGTTAGAAATAATCCCTGTGATCTTTAAATCAATCCGAAAAAATAAATCCCTTAAAGAGAAGGAAAAAGATTCAATAATCTTGTCATCAACCACCTTTCGTAAAACCTAGACGAGAAGAAGAAATTAATTTCACAATTTTTGAATTTTCCCCGGAGTAGGTTCAAAATACACACCGTTTAACAACCCCCTTTCAATAGCTTTCTTTACTGTACTAAAAGGAACCCCCTTGTCCCTAGCAATCGACTTAAGTAGATTGAATTCAATAGGTTCTTCAGAAATTAGATCTAAAACCACTGCTGCGGTTTCATCAGCTGTTAAGAACTCTTGAAATTCCTTTCCTATGTTATCTGCTTCTTCTTGAATAATACTTCTCTTTCCTAATGACGTTTGAATTAAATTTTGGAATATTGATTGAACTTCTGATTTAGATTCAAGATAACATTTTATGTGAAAGAATTTATGGGAAAAAAATTTTCTACCATCATCCAATTCAACTTGTGTAGGTTCCGCTACACGAAAAACCCCTTTTTGAATCTTCTCTTCACAAATTCTGCAGATCCCGCGAGAACTTTTTGAAGTTTCAAGAAAAGGTTTTTGTAACGAACTAGGAGTTTGAGGGCTTTCATCTCTTTCCTCAAGACGTTTTTTTAGAGATTCTCTGATTTGAATTCTTTTAATTTTATCAATTGTGGTTGATTCTTCTAAAATTCTCAAGATCATCTTTATCTTATCTTTCGGAGTACATTCAGGATGATAATAGCCAAAGGAATAAACTGTTTCTCCATCAGGTCTTCTGAATTGATAAGGAATTCCAATCCTGTATTCTCCCTTGGAAATTTTCCCACGACAACTCCGACAAGATGCCCTTCCGCTTTTAGCAGGTTCTATCATTGGAAGTACAACTTTTTTAACAGACAAGTATCTCATCACTTCTGAATAACATAAATAGGAAGAAGAAGAACTTCTCTAAAATTACCTTCTGAACTGGCTAATAGCTCAAAAAACAACATAATTCTTATAAGGAATCTTATTTTTCCAGTGGTTCTGATTCGAATGAAGTTGAGGTTTATTTATCTATTAATTTTTGTCTTTATTGTTGTTCCTTTGATTTTAGATATTTCAATTGGTTTCAAATATCAAGGAATACCTTCTATCACGTCATCAAATAATTGGTACTTTTTAGCTTTAGGTGACACCCGTAATTGGGGTGAAAACGATTCCAATCCCGTTAGAGCTGCATTGACAAACTCATTAGTAGAAAATAATCCCAATTTGGAATTCATTCTACATTCTGGGGATATGGTTAATAGAGGAGGAGAGCAAGCGGATTGGGATCGTTATTATGAAGATATTGAAAATGCAACAATAAACAATATTGATTTTTATTATGCTGTTGGTAATCATGAATACTATACCTACAATCTTCCTGATGGCTCATATGGGCCTCCTGATGAAGATTTATCCTGCTATTTAGCTAATGTGGAGCTACCAGGTAATGAAATAT
>JBHLPG010000327.1:0-4421 GCA_048939725.1 Promethearchaeota archaeon
AATGGATCATCACACAAAACCTGTATGGTGTGGATATTTCTCAAACTGCTGTTGATGCTTGCAGATCTAGACTCTCTGCGGTATTACATTCGGAAGGAGATCACGATGGAAAACTTCCAGACCTAGATGGAAATATTCGGTGTGGAAATTCCTTAATTGGTTTATTGCCAAATGAAACTAATCAATCCAAAAGTACGGCAGATAATCTTGAAGCTTTCCATTGGAATCGAGAATTTCCTAGAATCGTTGAGAATAAAGGATTTGATATATGTTTGGGTAATCCTCCATGGAACGTTTACAAACCATTGAGTAAAGAATTTTTTAGCCAATATGATCCAAGATTAACTAAATATGGAGTAGACAAGAAAGAAGCGAAACGACTAATCACTAAACTACTTGAACATAATCATATAAAACAACAATGGGACGAGTACAAACAAAAAATTCGTCAAACTGGAAATTATTATCGGGGTGGGGATTATTGTTATCAATCAGATCAGATTCATGGAGGAAATGGCCTAAAAACAATAAGCGGAGATCTCAACCTTTATAAGCTATTTCTCGAGAGAATATTTCGATTGATGGGGCCCAGAGCTTATTGTGGAGTTGTAATTCCTTCTGGTTTTCATACTGATGCTGGAACAAAAGGATTAAGACGTCTATTATTTGATGAAAATACAGTTAAGGGACTTTATTCTTTTGAAAATCGTAAGGGGATTTTTCCTTCGATTCATAAGTCTTTTAAGTTTGATTTGTTGATTTTTAAAAAGTCTGGTAAGACCAAATCTTTTAAAGCGGCATTTATGTTACACGATTCTAATGTTCTCAATACAATCTCTCATTCTGCAATTCCCATTTTATGGGAATTGAATAAACAATTATCCCCGTCTTCGTGGTCGATATTAGAATTTAAATCTAAAAAGGATATTGACCTTGCTAAAAAGATGTATAGACACCCTCCTTTAAGAGTAAAAGTTCCAGGTTTTTGGAGAGTGCATTTTACAAGAGAATTCGATATTACATTAGATAGTAAGCTGTTTAATACAGATCAAGAGGGGATAACAATTTTTGAGGGAAAGATGATTGAGCAATATATGAATCATTTCAAGAAACCGAGATATTGGATTAAAAAAGAAAATATAATCTCTAAGTATGGCTCACAATACCAAGATTATAATGAACATAGATTGGGCTTTCGAGCGGTTGCTGCAAGTACAAATCGTCGCACAATGATTGCTACGATTATTCCTAAAAGTGTCTGTTGTGGAAACTCCTTAATAGTGACAAAAATTTTTGATCCACAGAAAAAATACCGTTTAATATCCTTAGCTGATATGCTTTATCTATGTGGAATATTCAATAGTTTTATTTTTGACTTTTTACTCCGATTGAAAGTGACAACGAATTTAAACATGTTTTTTATTTATGATATGCCAGTTCCACGGTTACCAAAACATGATAAAATGTATCAAGAAATTATAAGTAATGTTGCTGCTTTATTTCCTGATTTTGAGCCTCTTAGCAAGCAGTTCGCAAAAAAGCGCGTAAGCAGTTTTCAAGATCGAATCCAATGTCAAGCCACAATTGATGCGTCGGTCGCGAAGATTTATGAACTAGATAAACACAGCATCGAGTATATCTTGGATCAATTTCATCAGAAAGATCCAAAGAAGGAAGAAGAATTAAACATACAAAAAAAGGCAATTCTTGCTAGGTTTAGCTGATGAACCACTTTATGAAAGACAAATTCTTGGGGGCCATCCTAGGAAGTGTCATCGGAGATTCATGGGGGGCAAGATATGAAGGATCGTACCATGGCTCTGTCCGGGTCGAAGATTTCGATTTGGTTGGAGGTAGGTACACTGATGATAGTGAAATGATGAGGGGTGTTATAGAATCCCTTTGTGCTAATAAGGGGAAGTTCAACGGATCAGATATGGCACAGACTTTTGTCCGTAATTTTGATCATACTAGGGGGTATGGATCTGGTGCTATTACAGTCATAATGAAGATTAAAGATGGAGAATCCTGGGATAAACCAGCCAAAGAAGCATTTTATGGAGAGGGGTCATTAGGAAACGGTGCTGCAATGAGAATTTGCCCTGTTGGTCTACTCTATCATGATAACCTAGAAGAGTTAATTGAAATAACCGATCAGGTCTCGATGATCACTCACACACACCGGTTAGGAAGACAAGGTGCAATTTTACAAGCCTGTACGGTCGCTTTAGCTGTTAAAAGTGACCCTAGAGATTTTGAACCTAATGATTTCATCACAAAACTGAAGGAAATCCCTCATAAATTATCACCAGTGTACCAAAAGAAACTTGATAAGATTGAAACCTATTTAGATTCTCCCCCACCACCTGATAAAATAATTAGGGAGCTGGGCGTTAATGTCACCGCCCCAGATTCGGTGCCTATTGCGATCTATAACTTTTTAAGTAATTCATCGAACTTTTATGAAGTTCTCTTCTCCTCTATAAGCTGTGGGGGAGATACAGATACTATTGCTTGTATGGCGGGGGGGATTGCAGGTGCATTTTTGGGTCTGAAGGTTATTCCAAAGAACTGGATTGACATAGTTGAAGATGTAGACGTTTTCCAGAATTTGGCAGGGGAACTTTATGAACTTTGGCTGGAAAAATCTACTAAATAAGGCCACACTACAGAATCCATAAAATAATTTCTTAATTGATGACAAATTAATACTCTATGTAGGTGATTTTGATAAACACACATTATTCTGAATTACTTGAACAATATAGTGAAATATATTTGCTTAGTTCCCTCCGAGGTGTTTTATATTGGGATTTGAATACGTATATGCCCAGGAATGCACTTCAGTTTAGAACAAAGCAGTTCAATTGGATACAAAAAGCTATACACAAGCGCTGGACAAGTCCTGAGTTTGAATCTTTAATCAAACAGTGTGAAGAAGCCCAAAATCTTGATGAAATTCAAATAAGAAATGTTGAACTTATTAGGAGAGAGTTTGATAACAGAACAATTCTTCCCCTAGATCTAGTTGGTGCTCTGGCGTCGCAATCAAATAAAACACTTGAAGTATGGAAGAGAGCAAAAGCAGAAAATAATTTTGAGAGTGTTGTTCCTGATCTAACAAAACTTTTTGAGTTGAATATGAAGCGTGCTGAATTATTAGCCAAATCTAAAGGATTGGAGGATCCTTATGAAGCGTTAATTAATCTTCGTGATCCTGGTTTCTCAGTAAAGAAAATAAGCCAGATATTTAACGAAACAAAAGCGATTTTAATACCATTTGTTCAGAAGTGTTGTGATGCATCAGATCAACCCGATTTGAGTGTTCTATCCCAACAAATTGCTGTAAAGAATCAAAAAGAGCTAGTAAAAGATATTGCGAGGTTTTTGGAATATAATCTTAATACTGGAAGCATAGATGAGGTCGAGCATCCATTAACAATTGGATGTGGACCTGAAGACGTTCGGATAACCGTTAAGTATCAAGATCAAATCATACCTGTTGTTTCTGCTGCTATACATGAGTGTGGTCATGCATTAGATAACTTACAACGAAGAGAAGACTGGAGGGGCCAACCAATTAATACTAGAACTTCTCCTAGTTTTGGTGAGAGCCAGAGTCGATTTTTACAGAATATAATTGGGATGTCAAGAGAATTTTGGACATTTTACTATCCAAAGTTCCAGAAAATAACAAATGGTATTTTTGACGACGTCTCTCTTGAAAAATTTTATTTTGCTATCAATGCAGTAAAACCAGGGGCTAGTAGGTTGAGTGCTGATGAAGTGACTTATTGTCTTCATATCATAATACGTTTTGAGATTGAACGTGACCTGTTCTCTGGTTTAATTGAAGTACAGGAACTCCCTGAGGTTTGGAATAGAAAATATCGTGAATATCTTGGTGTGGATGTGCCCACAAATACTTTAGGAGTGATGCAGGATTTACACTGGTTTTCTCAATATTGGGGGTATTTCTATGGTTATGCAATAGGTGACATAATGGCTTCTCAAATAACAACAGCATTAACCCATGACCTTCCATCTTGGAGAACATCCTTACAAAATGGAAATTTCACACCAATTCGCGAATGGTTGGCACACAATATTCATCAGAAAGGGGCTCAGTTTGACGTATTAGATTTAATCAAGGAAATAACTGGGGAACCTCTTACAGTGAAATATTTTATTGAATATCTGGAGAAGAAGTACTCTGAATTATATAATCTTAGCTAGAAGATGGCTGCAATGACTAAGAAAGAAATCACAACCCATGAAGGAATGATGGCATTTCCAGGATTTCCTCTAGTATTGGTATGCGTAAGAGACAATATAATAACAGTTGCAGCAATGAGCTTTTTTTCTTTTGGAGGTAAGCAAGAGAAGCCACCTATGGTTATGGTTGGTATCGTCCCTACCCG
>JBHLPG010000063.1:0-17961 GCA_048939725.1 Promethearchaeota archaeon
CGAGCAAGTTTGTGAAAAAATTAAACCTCATTTAACAGTGGAATATAATTCTGGAAGGAAATCTGTTAAAGATTTCCGAGAGATGCTTAAACGTATTGACTTTAGTCCTCATGAACGTCAATATCTTGGTTCGAACTTTCGTTTTGTTATCACAAAATTAGGGCTTTTTCACTATCTCCCGGAGATACAGGGTAATGAGGACGCAGCCGTCTTTCAGCTCATCGAAGTGGTTACCGAGAGCTGGATAACATCAGGAATAGTTAAAAACCGTTCAGAGGCTGCTGCACGTTTTATTCAACAAATTAAAGATAGAATAAAAGAAAGAGCAAGCACTTTAATCACTGTTTCTGAAGCAGGGGACCTAAGAATCATGATTCAGTCCTTACGGGAAAATATATCGAATTTTTGGGAGAAATCTCCAGAGAGAATTCCTGAATTTATTGATCAGTTTAGAGATGCTCTTTCAGAGACTAGTCAATCATCCCGATTACTTTATGATATTGCAAGTTTTAATCGTGATGTCCGAGCTAAAAAAGTGAAATATTTAGAGGATATTCATGAAGCAATTGATGAATGGGAGCAGCGATTATATCTAACTAAGTAAATATAGGTATTCTTAAGGAAAAGTCGCTTTTAGATCTTGATTTCACTATTTCTATAGAAGAATCAACAATTTTGTCCTTAATTACATATCTAGAGCGTCTGATTTGGCTTCTATACTGATGAAAAAAAGGATAAAACAAACCCTTTTTTTCTGGAATTAATTCTTTATTCATATGAAGAACCTCAAATAATGTTACTTTTCACATACCAGGCATCAAAAATATTAGGAGAATTCAAATTGAGACTCTATGAACATGAATCCAAAAGAGTTTTTGAACAGAGTGGTATTCCCACCCCAAGGCAATTTGGAGTTGTCCATTCTGTTGATGAACTTGAGAAACTCGACTTAAAATTCCCTGTAATGGCCAAAGCTGCTGTTTTAATAGGAGGACGAGGAAAAGCAGGAGGAATAAAAAAAGTCAGTACATCAGAAGAAGCTATTACCATCACTGACCAGCTTTTGAAATTAAGGATTAAAGAACATCCAGTACATACAGTTTTCTTTGAGGAAGCCGTTGAAGAACGTGGAGCCTGTTACGTGGGAGTGACAACCGACCCAAATACTTTCAACAATGTTCTTGTTGTCAGTGCTTCTGGTGGGGTTGACATTGAAGAAGTAGCGAAAACACGTCCAGAAGCGATTATCAAGAAGGAAATACTCAATAATGATCGATCGTTACAAGAAAACATCGTTGAAGAAGTTACAGATGCACTTGCACAAAATCTCGAATTATCTAGTAAACAGAAAGAGATTCTCGCCTCAATTATCAATAAGATTTACAGAATTTACCAAGATATTGATGCAAAACTTTGTGAAATTAATCCTGTAATTGTCACATCAGATGGTGTTTTTGCGGCAGACGCAAAAATAGTTTTAGATGATAACGGACTATACAGACAAAGTAAGCTTTTAGAGAGTTTAGGAATCACCAGCAAACGACACGATGTTGCAGAACCGACCTCTAATGAAGAACAAGCTTACAAACAAGGATTTCCATATGTTGATTTACTACCATTGGATAGCTCCAAAGATGAAGATAAATTATACGTGGGCCTTGTTCCAGGGGGAGCAGGATATGGAATTTTCTCTATAGATGAGGTTGTCAATATTGGTAATAGATTTTTTGATGGTAAGGTGGTTCCGATTAACTTTATGGACAGTGGAGGAGGACCCCCACAAAATCGCGTGGCGCAGATGTTTCATATTTTAATGGATTACCCTCTGACAGATATTATTATCACTTCGAGATTTGGGGGTATATCGAGCTGTGATGTGTTTATTAGAGGATTAATTCAGGCATTAAGAGAGCGGTATCGTGATAATCAACGATTAATTCCAGTCTACGGTAGAATGGTAGGAACTGATTTACCATCTGCAAAAAGTTATCTTGAAAAAGCAAAAGCAGAAACCCCTGAAGCTCTGCAAATGATGGAAATTGTGGTGGGGAATGAGAAAATCATGGCTGATGTGATAAAGGAAGGAATCAGAAGAGGTTTTGCACTTAAAAAGGAGGTATTAGCATGAAAAGGATTTCTGTAGACAAGGGTGTATTATACTTTCTCATTAAACAAATCCGACCTGAGTTAGCCTCATATATCGAAAAGACGAAAAAGATTGAAACAGTAATAATTGGTCTTGGAACACAAGGTACGAAACATGCCGGCTTAATGAGAGATTTTGGTACCGATGTGACCGCTGGGGTTTCAGTAGGACGAGGTGGTACTCGAATTCATGAAGTAATTCCTGTTTATGATAGAGTCAAAGAGTGTCTTAAAGAACATCCAAATATTGCTGTAGCGAGTATTTGGAGGCACTATTCAGGAGTGAGGGACGTAGCACTTGAAGTTATTGAATCAGGTATCCCTATAGTTGTCTTAATAACTGAGGGTATCCCATTAAAAGATGTTAGAGATATAATTGTTGCCGCGAGAAAACACAATACTATTCTCTTTGGTGGAAACACGCCTGGAATCATTTTTCCACCTGAAGGAATCAAGGTTGGTATGCTCCCAGACATTTTCTATCCAGAAGAAAAAAGTGAAGAGGAGTTTGGACCCCGAGGGGTCACAATCATTTCTAGGAGTGGTGCTATTCTTTATCACCTTTCAGATGCACTGGCAAGTGCTGGTATAGCACAAAACGCAGTTTTAGGAATAGGAGGAGATGGAGCTGTTGGTACAAGATTCGTTGATATTGTTCCACTTATTCAACAATATCCAAATACGGATCTCATTGTGGTTGCCGGTGAGATCGGGGGGAGTCAAGAGGAACTTCTTGCAAATGATATCATTTCTAATCCTAAGAAATATCCAATACCAATTGTCGCATTAATTTCTGGAGCGAATGCTCCAGCGGGAAAGACAATGGGACATGCTGGAGCTATTATCACTCCTGGTCAAAATTTTGGTACTTTTATAACTAAAAAAGAGGCATTGGAAAAAGCAGGAGTGACTGTAGTAAATAGCCAATACGAATTAGTGGATACAGTAAAAGAAATCTTACAAGGGTGGAAGTACTTCAGCGTTGAGAGATATCAGGAGAAGATGACAAAGACCTGGGAGGAACCTCCTAAAAAGGTTGGGTGGGCTACTCTTATTACTAATGTTCAGCCAAATAATCTAATCATCGCAGGATACCCTTTGAAAAGTATAATTAAGAAAAAATCGTTTGTCGAAACAGCTTATTTGCTTGTAAAAGGAAATTTTCCAAGTAAAGAACAGATTATGGACTTAGAACAAATTGCTTTGAAAGCTACTAAATTACCTGTTCCTGAAGTACTTATAGCGGAAAATGAAGATATTTCAAAGACAATTGCCAAATCCCTATTGCTAGATGAAACATTGACAAATTATTGTACTCAACAAAGTAAGAATCCTCCAAATCAATTGATGTTTTGTTTGGGCCGTGTAGCGGGATATCTAGCATCAATGCTTGGAAATAAAAGCATTCTAGAAAATATACCCATTCATCAACCATTTTCCCATATTATCTATCAGGTACTTACTGGCCAAACCGTTGTAGATGAAAAGAAGGCTGGTGTACTTGAAGCAATGATAGTAGCTAGTGTAGATCATGGAGTAACACCACCATCAGCTCAGGCAACGATTATTGCCGCAACAGTAAGGGCTGCTTATGAGGTAGCGGTTGCTCAGGGGGTTAGTGCGATTACAGACGTTCATGGAGGAGCTGGAGCGAAAGCTGCAGAATTTTTTCAGAAGTGTACTGTATTAGCAAAAGAGAAAGGCCTTGAATTGTCAGAAGCGGTTCATGAAAATATTAGTATCTATATGAAAGAGGGAAAAAGAATACAAGGTTTAGGACATAGATACCACACTCGTGATCCCAGACGAGACGTTCTGTGGATCAAAGCAAAACATGCAGGAATAGCAGGTGAATGTGTGGAAATTTCTAAAATGATTGCGGATATTTTTAAGAGAGTGCGAGGGATAAACCTTCCCATTAACGTTGATGGAGTTATTGGTGCCATAATCGCGGACATGGGCCTTGATCCAACTCTTGCTAAAGCAGTGTTCATCTATGGACGAATCGCTGGTCTTTCCGCTCATTATTTCGAAGAGGTCGCATCCCAACCCCAAATGCGCAGAATTAACTTTTCAGAAGCAGTTTATAAGGGAGAGAAAACTAGAAAAATACCCACATGAATTCTTTATACTAATTGTTAATCTATTTGGTAAATAACATCTAGATGAGTACCATCCCGATATTCTACCAAGGTTGTTATGTTATCAGTTAAACTCGCCTCAATTGGTTCTTTTAGACTTATGGCTTCTTCTTTAAGGTCATCAATTGGACGAACATTTAATCCCGCGACTTCCAATCGTTTCTTCAATTTTTTTCGTTTAGGATTTACTGCAATACCACCATCTGTTACAATAACATCTATACAATCACCTGGACTCGAAACTGTAACAACTTCATCAATGATACATGGTACCTTACGGGCTAATGGCAATAAAATCATACTAATTTTGGCTCTAGCGGCATCTTGATGTCCACCTATTCCAGAATTTAGAGTGCCATCACTAAAAGTATTCACATTAACATTGAAATTAACATCGACCTCTGTTGCCCCTAATGCCGAAAAATCGGTGTTATTGGCAATACACCCTTTGTTAAAAGGATTATATGCATGATCAATAGAAACCTCGACATGTTTAGGATTATTCTGCAAAGATTCGATTGCTCTTAAATCAAATGATTGTGCGTCATAGATAGTTTTAAAGAGGCCAGCTTCTAATAAATCTACTGATAAACCTGCGATCCCACCAAAAATATAACTACCTTGAAGATTTTTATCAATCATCAATTCTTTAAGGTATTTTGTTGTTGCTAAAGACATCCCGCCTGCTCCTGCTTGCCAGTTGAATCCTGGTTCTAAAAAACCAGAATAATACATTACCTGAACTGCAGTTTCCGCTATATCAAGACGAGAAGGAGATAACCTTCTACTCAAGCTCCCTGATGTAATTTTTGAAGGATCACCAATTGAGTTAACCTCGAGAATTGCATCCACACGACTTGAAGGAATACTCACCTTGTCAAGAGGGCGATCTAGGACAGTATCAGTTACCCCAATAACAACATCAGCATAAAGAGAATCTGTTTCAAGTGGATATCCAATACTCCCAAATGCATTTTTTCCCTCTATTCCAGTCAAATTTCCAAGAAAATCAGCCGCAGATGCCGCGATGAAAGCTACGTCAACATGTAAACTACCTTCTTGAATTGCTCTTGCACGCCCACCATGAGATCTTAAAATACTTGGGATTTCAACTTCTCCTCTTGATACTGCTCTTCCAATAGGACCATTCATACTTCCTTCAATTCGTCCGATAACACCAGTTTCGATGTGCTCTAAAAGAGGTGAATGAACAGAGAATAACGCAGAAGCTGCAAGTGTAATATTTTTGATTCCGTAGGAAGCAAATGCGTTAACTATGGGCAATACAACATCATCACCTTCCCGAAGAATGTGATGAAAGGAAATTGACATCCCATCAAATAGTCGAAGAAAATGATGCCCCAATAAGTGGTCAACATCGTCATAAAATCGTTTTGTGTCTCTCGTGACAACATATGGTTGATATTTTGTACCAATACGAGTTCTTCCACGGGTTCGAGAGTTATGAATACCTTGATAAGGAAGAACAGTAATTCCAAATACCTTTTCAGGAAGAGTTCGGCCTAATATATTTTGTATCAACTCATAGGCACCTTCTAAAAATGTGTAGTTAATCACTACAGCGTTTTAAAATACTACGGAAAAAAGTTCGGGAGAATAACCTTAACTAAGTTAAGTAATGTTTTCGTTGTAGGCATTTACGGCATTACGACCAATTTTAAACGCTTTCAAGTTAAGATCAAAATGTTTGGCTTTGAATTGTTTTTTCAATGCCGCTTTTAATGCCTGAAGGGAGAGAGGAAGCCCTGACACCGCGGAAAGAGCTCCTAGCATAACAATATTCTGAACTATTGGCAAACCTACATCAGATGCAATTTTTGTTGCGTTTAATGAGATAATATTCGGACTATAACTTTTTAAGGCTGATAAAATAGAATCAATCTCTGGATAACTACTTTTTGTCATTGTGAAACTGGGAGAAGGAATAGGATGTATGTTAACAAGAAAAATCCCAGATTTTTTGATAAAATTAGCATATCGTAAGGCTTCTGTTGGTTCAAAGGCAAGCAATACATCTGAATCTCGTTCCATGATCAGAGGTGAATAAACATCCCCAAATCGGACGTTTGAAAAGACACTTCCCCCCCTTTGAGACATACCATGCGTTTCCGAGCCATGAACTCTAAAACCCATATCTACAGCTGCATTACATAAAATATCAGTTACAGAAAGTATTCCCTGTCCACCAACACCAGCAAGGAAAATTTGATATTCCATTTAATCACCTAATTTATTTCTAGTATATCATGCAAATTTTGTAGGAATTTCATCTGCTTCTTGGAATATTATTGCAGGTGTTAACATAATTGTAACTATTCCATGGGCTATTATTTTGTTATTAGTATCTGTTATTGTAGCTTCTGAGACACCTATAGTCTTTCCAAGTTTGATACAGTGACCATGAGCGAATAATTTCCCTTTTTTCGCACTTGAAAGATAGTTTATCTTCATCTCGATTGTCGTTGCACTATTTGGGCCTTCTATCTGAGTAACCGCAGCCAAAGCTCCTGCAGCATCTATCATTGCAGCTAAAACTCCACCGTGCACAACACCATGCAATTGTATATGTTCATTTTTAATTTCTAATTCTAAGAAGGCATCACCAAATCTAAATTCATTTAATTTGATACCCAAGAAATTAAAAAAAGGGCTGGAGTTAATTAATGGTAAAATCCACTCACACCACTTAGAATTAAGTTGCTTCACGATAATCCCTTAATTCGATTCATTCTCTGCTTTTGTAACAATTACACCATAAGGACAAACAGAGGCACACAAACCGCACCGCGTACATAAAGCCTGATCTATGGTTGGGATGGGTTTTCCTTCTTCAGTTGTTGTTCGGTCTGACCATATGATAGCAGGACATGCAATCATGTTTACACAAGCATAACAGCCCACACAACGATCTGTTTCAATAACATATTGGTTTTCTGGAAGCCCCAATCTCCTAACTGATTGAATATTACACTCCCCCTTTGATACGATGACGGAGACTCCATCTTGTTTAACTGCTTCCTTGATAACCTTAATTGATTCTTTCGGATTATAAGCATCAATTGTCGCAACATATTTTACTCCCACACCTTTCGCTGCTTCCTCAATAGCAAGTGTTTCGACTTCGGAATGAGAAGTTAAGGATGAAGGATTTGGTTGGAAACCAGTCATAGCTGTAGCGGAATTATCAACAACCAATAACAAAAGTTTACTCTTGTTGTAAACAGCATTCACAAGCCCTGGCAATCCAGTATGCCAGAAAGTTGAGTCCCCAATAATTGATACAACTGGATCTTTTAAACCTGGGCTATGAGTCAATCCAGAACCAATACCTAATGAAGAACCCATACATATTGTAACATTACCAGCAGAGAGTGGAGGTGCAACACCTAATGTATAACAACCTATATCGGTTGATACTAAACGGTGTCTTCTGGGAATGGATTTATTCAACGCATAAAAAGTTGCTCGATGAGGACATCCTGGACATAAAACAGGCGGCCGTGGAAAAATTAACGTTGATTGTTCTTGTGACATTTCTGGAGGTAATACATCTAACTCCATTGCATTAGCTAAACCATTCCACACTTTCCTAACGGTTAGTTCACCAAAAGAGGGGGTAATTCCTTCTCCCCTACCGAGTATTTTCTGTTGAAATCGGATTTCAAACGCTAATTTTTTCACAAAGGTCTCTAAAACATCATCAGCCTCTTCAACAACTATAATGGTAGAAGAAGAGTATTTTTCTAAGAATTGAGTAACCTGACTCCGAGGAAAAGGGTGTGAGATGCCTATTTTTAGAATGGGATGCTTTAATTTAAGTTTAGATAACACTTCTTTCAAATAATTGTATGCAGAACCGCAAGTAATGAATGCAATTGTTTCATCTTCCCCTTCATCCACCTGATTCCAAGGAGTGGCTTCTAAATAATTAGAAATATCATCAACAACCTGTAATATTCGTTGTTTGTTTTGACGTGCATTACTAGGGACACAAACAAATCGCTTAGGATCAATCTTAACGGAGATAGCTTGACGAAACTCTGGAAAAGCAATAGGGTCAAGAAGAACATCTGCTCGAGAATGTGATATTCTAGTTACAGTTCTTAAAATAACTGGTACTTGATATTTTTCACTGACCCGAAAAGCATCTTTCATCATTGCTTTCGCTTCTCTAGCATCACACGGCTCAAACATCGGAACGTTGGACATCTTTGTATACCAGCGATTATCTTGTTCATTCTGAGAGGAATGCATGTGAGGATCTTCTGCTACAATTAAAACCAATCCGCCAATCACTCCTGCGTTCACAAGTGTCATGAAAGGATCAGCAGCTACATTTAATCCAACGTGCTTACATACAAAAACAGCCCGATGTCCTAATAAAGAGAAACCATATGCACATTCAAGAGCCACTGCCTCATTTGTGCTCCACTCGAGATATAGATTGTATCCAATTTTTTTTAAGAAGGGTTGGGCAGCAAAAAGAGTGTTTGGGATTTCGGATGAGGGAGTCCCAGGATAAGTGAAAACACCAGCCACACCAGCTTCTACAATTCCTCGAGCAATAGCTTCGTTTCCTAATAGAACAAGAGTCTTAGCACTCTCATTCTCAAAGATATCTTCGATTCTCGCCATTATGATCATCCATAGGAAGAAATACATTGATTGCCTTTAAAGAGCTCAAATTGCAAATTTAATATATATTTTGAGGAGGTAATGACATTAGTAACCTATTGAATAAGTATGAAGTAACTATCGAAAACTTTACTAAAGAAAAAAGTAGCTAATAAAATTTTAGCACGAATCAATCCTAAGGTTTCAAGACTGAGAAGAGGTTTGTTAGATTTAATTATTCTCCTACATTAAAATGCTTTCAAAATCTTTTGAAAACTCTGCTAAATTGATTTTTTTTATGAAAAGCCATTTTAAATCAGTCTCGTAGCTCCAATACAAAAATGTCCTCAGAAGATGCACTTTTTTATCTCATTTTAACTTTTATATATTAATTATATTTCATTTTTCTGCTTGATAATAACTTGATTATTTCATTTCAGGTTGAATAGAAGGAAAAGCAACAATTTAAATGGCTTTAGAGAGAGATAATTATCTATTCTAGTCATAGACCATCATTGATTACAAACAATTCCCCAGTCATGTCTCGATATTCATAGAGGATTTGATGATAATAAAATTTATCACAATTTAGGAAGAGTGAAGTTGCAGGATAAAGAATACAGCAAATCAACCCAGAGGGATAATAACTCGAAAGAAATGCTTGAATTTGTTTTAAGTGGAAGTGTCCGGATGGAAGTCTTTGTTTATTTAATATCCAAACCTAGTTACGCTTTTAAGATTGCAGAGGACAGAAAGTTGAATTTTTCATCAGTAATTCGAACTTTAAAAGACATGAAGAAGATGAATATCGTAGAATGTATTAATCCAAGTAGTTATAGACGAAAATACTATCAACTAACATCTAAAGCACTTAAAATAAGAGAAAAGATCCTTGCATGTGTATAATTCTCATTCATATCATTTCCAAGGACTCTTGGGAAAGATACAGGACAAATGAGATGATTGGAGACTTAGTAGAGATGTTCTTAATTAAATCACTTGAAAAAAAATAAGAAAAGTAAATTTAATTATGCATCATATAATAATTAAGAAATTTATCTGTTTTCTTATCCAAAACAAAAATTACATGCATGGAAAAAACAAAAAAATGATTCTAATTGGACTTTTTTTGCAAAAAAAAATAGTTGGAATTCAAGAATCCCACAATGCCTCCCATAAACACAGTCAAAAAAAAGCAAGATCGGTAAAATCATATGTGGGCTTTTATTTTATATTATTAATAAAATACTTAATTCAATCTGCTTCTATTTGTTAAAATCAGATTGCTTAGGACAAACTTTAACTCCATCTCCAAATAGTCCAAAATTTCTGTTAATTCGAATATCAGAATAACTTATTCAACTAAAGATCATGAGGTTAGATTGACATTGAAATGGTTACATTTAGGTGAGATTGTACGTATCAATGCTTTCAAACATCCCGATAGACTTGCAGTTAAAGATATCAATCGTTCTCTCACTAATAAAAAGTTTGATAAAAGAACAAATAAACTGGCTAATGGTTTACTCAAAAGAGGTTTGCGTAAAGGCGATAAAATCGCAGTTCTGTCAAATAATTCAGTTGAGTTCATGGAAATCTACTGTGCAGCCGCTAAAGCAGGCTTGATTATTGTTCCTTTGAATTTTCGTCTTCTCCCAAAAGACCTTTACTGGATTGTTTCAAATGCAGAGTGCAAAATGGTAATCGTAGAATCACGATATTATGAAATAACAATCAATAACTGGGATTTAGTGATTGATTTTGGATTAGACAAACTAGATCATATAGTGATAGGCGACATCCCCGTTGAAGCTAATTGGAGTTATTTTGAAGACATTGTCAAAGAAGGAGAAGAATTTTATCCTCCCATTGAAGTAAATCCAGAAGATCCATGGATCTTACTTTACACATCTGGAACAACGGGGAGACCTAAAGGAGTTGTTCGTTCTCATCGGTCATATATCTCGTTCTTTTTGATCAATGCTGCTGAATTTTCTTTTACTCTCGAGGATTATGGCCTAATCCTCATGCCACTCTCACACGTAAATTCCACTTTCTATTCCTTTGTTTTTACCTATGTCGGGGCTCCTGTGTATGTTCATCGAGAATATGGTTTCAATCCTGAAGAAGTTCTACAAATCTTTGATAAAGAAAAAATCACCTTTACCTCGTTGATCCCCACACATTATAACTTAATACTTAGCCTTCCTGAAGAAGTTAAAGAGAAGTATGACCTTAGTTCGATTAAAAATCTTTTGACATCTTCAGCACCAGCTACAAAAGAGATGAAATACGGTGTAATGGAGCTTTTTAAAGGTATCCGCCTTTTTGAGGCATATGGTTCTACTGAGGCGGGCTTAGTGACAATTTTAAGGCCCGAAGATCAATTTGGTAAAGCAGGATCAATTGGTCAGGAATGCATTGGCTCCGATCAAATCAGATTATTAGACCCCGAAACCCGAAAACCAGTGGCTCAAGGCGAGATAGGAGAATTATTTTCACGTAGTCCAATGCAAATGACAAGTTATTATAAACATGCAGAAAAGACAGCAGCAAGCATGGATGGAGAATTTTTTAGTGCCGGGGATATGGCCAAAAAAGATGAAGATGGTTATTATTATTTAGTAGATAGAAAAGCAAATATGATAATTACAGGAGGGGAGCATGTTTTTCCTTCAGAGGTTGAAAAGGTAATAACAGGTCACGAATCAGTCTTGGAATGTGCTGTAGTAGGACTTCAGGATGCTAAATGGGGAGAAGCTGTCACAGCAATCTGTGCTCTGACCTTAGGTAGCGAACCTTCTGATAATTTGGCCAGCGAAATCAAGGAACATTGCAGACAAGAATTACCTAGATTCAAAGTACCAAAGAAAGTAATTTTCATTGATTACGATGAAATCCCTCGAACAGGGTCAGGAAAAATCGTTCATAGACTGCTACGCGAGCGATATAATGAAGAAGGAATTAGCTAGGAATTAGTAGCTACAACATATTTAGGAAGTTAGTTCAAAATGAAAGTTGAAGATGTGAAAAAGATCTGTGTAATGGGCGCAGGTCTTATGGGTAACGGTATTGCACAAACTTGTGCTCAAGCAGGTTACAAAGTCGCCATGCGAGATATTGAAGATCGTTTTGTAGAGGGTGGACTTAATAATATCAAGAAAAATTTATCCCGAGCGGTCAGTAAAGAAAAAATGACTCAAGACCAAATGGATGCGATTTTAGATAACATCCATGGAACAACTGACTTGAAAGAAGCAGTGAAAGACGCAGATGTCGTGATAGAAGCAATCATAGAAAACAGAGATTTGAAGAGAAAGGTATTTGCAGAACTGGATGAGATCTGTAAGCCTGACTGTATATTTGCATCTAATACATCCTCGATCTCCATCACAGATATGGCCTCTGCGACAAAACGGCCCGAGAAATTCATAGGAATGCATTTCTTCAATCCTGTCCCCGTCATGCGTTTAGTTGAGATTATTAAGGGTTATGACACGTCTGAAGAAACCTACCTTTTTATTGATGAGCTATCTAAAAAATTAGGAAAAGAAACTGTGCTGGTTAATGAAGCTCCTGGATTTGCAGTTAATCGTCTGCTTCTTCCATTCTTACTAGAAGCGATTTTTACTCTTCAAGAAGGCGTAACAACCGTCGAGGATCTCGATAAAGCTATCAGCTTAGGATTGAACCATCCAATGGGGCCATGCACACTGTTAGATTTCGTGGGCCTCGATACTGCACTATTCATTGCAGATTACATGTATTCAGAATTTCAGGATTCAAAATATCGAGCACCAACGCTTCTACGGAAAATGGTTCGCGCTGGTCATTTTGGGAGAAAATCAGGTAAAGGATTCTATGATTATACCAAGAAACCACCAGAACCACGTCAATTCAAATAGGGCAATGTAAGATCTGAATCCCTTTCTTTTTCATACCCTCCTCACAGTTTTATTAGGATTCTAAATTTTTCATGCCTTTATTTTCAATCATTTTAGAATCATTTTTGTTTTACATTTACGTTATTCTCCCAATATTCAAATATTCTTAACACAGTCTCAATTACAAGATTACTATCAGAAATTGTGACGTCCATTGGCGTCTTTTGGGACTCACGATGAAGACACCTGTTCCTAAGTATGCGTACGGTTCCTATCCAAATGTCGATATTATCTGGCGTGACTCCGATATTATTTAGAACCTTCTGCATTTCAGATGGCTTGATAGATGAAAGCGGTTTACCATATTTTCTTTCATAAGTAAAATAAAGTAATTCTTCCATACTTTTGAATGATCTGATGATACTAGCTTCAGGACTGTGATTACTCATCTCTATTGATTGCTCTAAAATTTTCAATATGCCATTAGGAAAGGTCTGTAGAGCTCCTAATCTCTGAGAAAATTCAAGTATAGCTTTCTCAGCATGAGCATCAGCCGATAACTCATTGATAAGACAAGAATACAAATTAGGAATAAAGGGAGAATCAACCCCCTTTTTCTCATGCTTCCTCCTCTCTGCGTCTTCATGTATAATTAACCATTCCCCTGTCTTATGAGATTTAGATCCGATAATTACCTCAACATGGCTTTCGATGTCGATACTAGGAATATATTGAGGGGCACAATTCGAAAAACAATTTATCAATGGGCTAATATCGACCCTAGATAATGCATTTTTCTTTAGATCAATTTGACAGATGTTCTTACAATGTTGCAAAGGTGTAAGATCAATTTTTTCTAATTGATTGTCATTCAGGTTTAGCTCCCTCAACCCTTTACAATAACTTAAAGGCTTAAGATTAATTTTTCTTAGGAAATTATTACTAAGATCAACAGTAACAGTAAAATCACTCCAATTTCCAAGTGGAGATAGATTAATATCTTCTAAATTGTTATTATTCAATTTTAATTTTAAATGTTGAATCTTACCAGTTGGTGAATTCTTCAATTTAATTTCATTAATATTAGATAATTGACTAAGATCTATCTCTATCAAGTTCTCATTATTCAAAGGAATTATTATTTCACCAGCGTATTCTCCCTCCAATTTCTCTCCATTAGCTACATAGGCACCTAAAAACTTTTTTTTTATTATTAATTGGAATTTTGAACCATTATTTCTTGTGTTTTCGACAATCCAGATGGGTTTCTTCTTCCAAATCAAATTAACACATCTATTAAAATTCCTTCATCGAGATTTCAGTTGGTTCTAAAATCTATAAATCCTTTTTTAGATCGAAAAGATACAAATTACCTTAATTTTCAAATAATTTAGACCTTATTGACTTCAACTATAATTGCTGCTGCAGAGTCACCAGCAGAACATCCTGTAAATAGACCATAACCGCCATTTTTTAATGTGAGCTCTTCAATGAGTTCTATAATAAGGCGCATCCCTGTTGGAGCTTGAGGGTGGCCCCATACGAGGGAAGAACCGTAGTTATTAATGGATTCTTGCTCTATCCCCATTTCTCGGCAGAAATAAATATCATTCACAGTAAAGGGATTATGCATTTTTGTACAGGCAATATCTCCCACAGAAAGTTGAGCTGATTCCAAGGCATTATTTGCAGCAGGAACAGGAGCCATTGGCATAAAGCCTTTCTTACTTCGAGCTTGACCATAAGACAGTATTTTAATTTCAAAGTCTTTGTTTAGACTAAGCTCATTGGCTTTTTCTTTAGAAGTTAGTATCATTCCACAATTACCATCTGAGGGGTGAGTTTGTGCTCCATATGTAACAGTTCCATCTTTTAAAACAGGTTTCAACCGTGCAAGGCCATCTGCAGTTGTGGGAAATACTCCTTCATCACCTTCAACGGTTGCAATAGTCTTTTTACCAGACTTCACTTCAATCGGGGAAATCATAAACCTCTTTAGAAATGAAGAATTGTCTTTCAAAGCTTCCTCATACTGTTTATACCGTAACAGTACAACTTCTTCCTGTTCTTCTCTAGTTATTCTTGCCTCTTTTGCAACATTCTCGGCAGTTTGAATCATTGGATTTTTTGCATAAGGATCAAACCCAAAATTATCCCAGACCCAATTTTCGACATCAGCTTTCCCCCCTGGAGCAAGGGGATTAGGATAGAGAATATGTGGTCCATTACTAGTTCGATCGCAGGTCACAGTTAAGATGCTTCGGTCCTGAAGACTGGTTTCAATCTCAGAAGCAGCATTAGCGATGATTCGAGCTGAAGTTGCACAAGCTTGGGCAATCATAGGTCCTGTAATCCCAGGTGCACCTATAAGGCCTGTAAACCATGTTTGTCCATAAAAACTATGCTTTTGAGGTATTGTGATACCAAGATAAAGCGAATCAAATAGCTTAGGATCTATATTACGACCCTTTAAAGCTCTTACAGTCATTTCAGCAGCAAAAGGAATTGCATTTAAGCTAGAAAAGTTCCCCTGCCATCTGCAGAAGCCAGTAGACCAATATCCTCCGTATGGTACATAGATATTTTTGAATTGCATTGTATATACTACTCCGACAAGTATTTCATTATACATAATGGGTTTTAAGACTGGAAAATTAAGAGAAAATCCTTATTTTTGGTGAAAAACGCATCACATTAAAAATTCATCTTAACTCTGAAATACTTTCTACTGTTGTTAAATGAAAAAAAAAAGAAAAAGGGGATCAGATTAGGTCAGATGTCTGTTTTGGTTCGCCATATGTGGATGAAAACTCCATTATTAGAGTTTTGGAATCACATAAGGCAGAAATACCAGTGTTTTGGTTTGTATCGATATAATTTCTTTTTTGATATACCTATGTCTTGCGTCTGCGAATTAATACTACTAGGGTTGGAAAACATCCCAAAATGGTAAAAAAACTGGGAAAAGAGCCAGCATTCTTTACTTTAATCAACCTTCATTCCTTAGGTTGAGGAAGAACTGTGTCAATAAGTTCTTGATTGAATGGATGGGCTTTGGCTACAAGTTTCCGATATTTTATGAAGTCAATCACATCTTTTCCAGTTTGTTTACGTTCATTAAATGCCCTGAAGCCTAATAAAGCCTCTGTCATCATATTTACGGATAACCAATGACGGTTTGCAAGCTTGGTCTGATCCCAGAAGAACTTCTTCTTCATTCGGATACCATCAATAGATTTCATCAAACAACCTGGAAATAGATTAGTAAAAGTCCATATAATTTCATTTACAGCGTTATTGAGAGGAGTCAAATCTGTTTCACAACTTTTCATTATTTCTCTTCCTTTCTTAAACTCCTCTCCAGAGAGAAATTCTCCGTACATTATTTCGCCATCCTTGACATAGCTGTCTGTATATACTGTTGGGTTCCGTATAAATTGACCATCAGCATTCTTAAGCACTGGGACAACTCGAGTGATCAACCCAAGTCGTTTCATTTTATAAGAGCTCCACATTTCGCAAGATACACAGTTAATCATTGCATCTTCAATACCTAACATCCATGGTAGAAAATCTGTGGAGCCACCATCTGGTGCTGAACCATGACGTGGCCCCGCCTGACCAAAGATCGCTGTATCTGCTGAAATCGTTAAATCTGCTGCCATTCCGATTTCTTGGCCTCCTGCGACCCTCATACCATTTGCCCTACATATCACAGGTTTTTTGCAATTTAAGATCGCATCAACCATGCCATTGAATAGATCCATATAGAGGCCATACTCATTTGGTTTTCCAGCATAGTACTCTGCGTATTCTTTCGTATTGCCTCCAGTACAAAAAGCTCGATCACCAACACCAGTAAAAACGACACATACTACGTTTCGATCCATTGAAGCTCGTGAAAAGCCTGCAATGACGCCTTTAACCATTTGTGTTGTATAAGAATTATACTGTGCTGGATTGTTCAAATATATCCAGGCTGAATAAAGCTCTTCTATTACCTCGCCTTGAGGAGTGACTAAAGGTTTGAGTTCGTATGTTATACAGGGAGGTTCAGTTCCAAAATGTTCGTCTTTCCAAAGATCGTGATTCTTCAAGATATTCATCCTTCTAAAGATTGTAATTTAGCTAGGGATTAGGAAATATTCTGCTACATAAAAATTCTGCGATTTTTTTCGAGGAAAAAGCTAAATCATTCAAACATAAAGAAAACAAAAAAAATTGGGTTAGAATAAAGATTGTGCCTTAAGAAATTCCCTTAGCAATTTTATATTCTTTTCATAAATCCAGCCAATTATAATTCGCGTTCATCTCGGATATCAGAGATTCGATTGATTTAAAGTTTTTTAGAATTTATAACTTCACATTTTGATCTTTATGGCTCATAACGAGGCATCTCACAACGGAGAGGTTTATATTTTCGATATCCCATGATATACGATCCTTGAATCAACTTTTGAATCTCATTTGTACCTTCATAAATACATGCTCCTCGTACATTTCGCCATAACCTCTCAACGGGATAATCACTAGTATAACCATATGCACCATGTATTTGAATAGCCCTATTGGCAGCATCAAGAGCATGTGTAGTAGCAAACCACTTTGCCATACTTGTTTCTCGCGTGTTCCTTTTTCCTTGATTTTTCATCCAAGCTACCTTGTAAACTAACAACTGAGAAGCATCATAAGCAGCCTGCATATGGGCCAAATGTTCTTGAATCAACTGAAATCTCCCGATTTCTTGACCAAATGCCTTTCTCTCACGAGAGTATTTCGTTGAAGCCTCAAGAGCTGCTTTGATTGTACCTACTGCACCTGCAGCGACAGTAAAACGACCGTTATCCAGCGCGGACATACAAATTTTGAAACCCTCACCCTCAAGACCAAGAAGATTCTCCTCTGGAACCTCCACCTTATCAAGAAATAGTTCTCCTGTATTTCCCGCACGAGTCCCTAATTTATTATGTAAAGAGGTAGTGGTTATACCAGGAAAGTTACGTTCGATAATAAACAAAGAAAGTCCTCTATATCCAGATTCCCCAGTTCGTGCTAAAACAAGGAAATTATCTGCAATTTCAGCTAGAGAGATCCAAGTTTTTTGTCCAGAGAGAATATAATGGTTCCCTTGCTTCTCCGCACGTGTTGATATATTT
>JBHLPG010000328.1:0-4416 GCA_048939725.1 Promethearchaeota archaeon
CAAGATCAATCTTCGGATGGTATGCAATTTCAATGGTGTTTTCAGGTAAGTTTTTTACATATAGTATGACTGGATTGATAACAGCAAATATCCTTCTTGCTATATTATCTACAATCTTTCTATTTATTGCTAACAGGATTGATAAATCTAATTCTGATTGACCTGTACTCAACTGCATATCGAAAGCGATTTGTTTGATAGTTTCAGGAACAATTCCTCTAGAACGCATTCCTGAAATAGTACTTAATCGAAAATCGTCCCATGTTTCGATAATGCCCTTATTTATAAGTTCTCTTATTCGTCTTTTTTGTACAGGAACATCCGACAATCTTAACCTAGAAAAATGAACAAACCTCGGTGATCTTAAATTTAAAACGTTTCTGATATGATTCTGCAACGGTATTTTCTGTACAAACTCTTCTGACCTTAAAACATGCGTAATCCCGAGAACTGAATCTTCAATAGCTACTGCAAAGTCATAAAGGGGCCAAACACGATATTTATCTCTTTGTAAACAATGAGATGCTTCGATTATTCGCATTAGAGAAGGATCACGCATTGCAGCATTTATATGAGCCATATCGCCCTTTAATCTGAGAGAAAGTTCACCTTCTGGGCTATCCTCTAGCATACGTTCCCACAATTCTAGATTTTCGGAGGATGAATGATTTCGGTGTTCACATTCTCTTCTTTTATATCTGAAATCACGAACGATATCTACAGGGCAGCTGCAAACATATGCATTTCCTTCTTCAATTAGTCGTTTAGCATATTCATAATACATAGGAATTCTATCTGATTCATTTACCTCCTCATCCCATTCAATGCCCATATATTGGAAATCATAACGAATTTTGTCATAATACTTCAGTTTAACCTTCCTAGGGTTTGTGTCTTCAAAACGTAAAACTAATTTCCCATTATAACGTTTGGCATAATAATAATTGATAAATCCCGCATAACCATGCCCGATATGAAGATATCCACTAGGTTCGGGAGGGAGTCTTGTACATACTTCTCCATCAATAGCTCCTTCGAGAGGAGGCAATTCTGTCTTCCTTCTTTTAATTTTTTCCTCCTTCTCAAATAATTCTGGATAATTATCTCGACAATACTGTTCAATGCTTTGAGGATCCATTTTGTTAACTAACTCTATTTTTACTGATACTTCTCTCGCTAAATCCTTTGCACGTTCCTTTAATTCGGGAAATGCTGCAATAATTGCCCCTAGTACCGAACCTATCTTTGCTTTACCATGTTTCAAAGCATTTTCGTGAACAAACTTATCCACAATGTTCTCAAGATCCATAAGATGTCACAATTTGTCTTTTTTTCTGAAATCATACGAGCTTAATTTGCTTAATCAATTTAACTAGGGATTGAATTATTTGTTGAAATTAGTAAGAGAAACTAAGTAAACGAGGGCAATACAAATTTTATTAATTATCAATCAGTTTCCCTCTATCGCAAGTAAAGCCTTAACATTGGGTTTAAAAGATGCAGAAACTCTCCTTAGAAAATATAATAAATCAAGATTTAACAGAATTCAAGAATTGTACAAATAAACACGATTGTCAGAATTGCGAGAAGCAAACTTGCGTTATGATAGTCGCAATAGCAGAGTTTCCAAGTAAATTTGGACAATTTCGAATAACTGGATTTATAAACAATAAAGATCGTAAAGAACATATTGCAATTGTCAAAGGAGACATTATAGGAAAGAAAGGGCTGCTCACTCGCTTGCATTCATCTTGTCTAACTGGCGATGCATTAGGATCATTAAGATGCGATTGTGGCCCACAATTAGAGCAATCACTTAAGATGATTGAGGAAGAAGGGTCGGGAGTTATTTTATACATGCAACAAGAGGGAAGAGGAATTGGTTTACTAAATAAACTCCGTGCCTATGCACTGCAAGACAATGGTTTCGATACTTATGATGCGAATGTTGCTCTAGGATTTGGACCTGATCAACGCGAGTATGAAGTAGCAGGAGCTATGCTCGAGAAACTCGGTGTGGAAACCATTCGGTTAATTACCAACAATCCTGAAAAAATTAAACAGCTGGAAGAACATATAAATATCGTTGAAAGAGTACCGCTGGATTTACCTCCCACAAAATACAGTTTAAATTATATGCAGACGAAGAAACAACGTTTTGGTCATCTTTTAGAAATTCATTCACGAGAAATTTAATTTAGAAGGGAAAATTATTGAGTCGAGCAAAACCCCCGAGAGAAACACTATTAGGAATAATAAAGGAAAAACATGATCAAATTCCTTCAATAATGAAGGAGAATAAAGTAGCCTGTTGGTTGACATTCATAAGAGAGACTGAAGCCAATCCAGATCCAGTTGCAGATCTGATCATTGGAGGTAAAGTTGTATGGGAATCAGCCTTTATATTTAACTATCAAGATGGTAATTTCTCAAAAGTTGCTATTGTAGGAAATTTCGATGCACCAGCAGAGGAAGAAAAAGGGATATGGGATAAAGTGATCGCTTATACGGAGGGGATTGCTGAGCCTTTGAGAGAATATTTCAACGAAATAGATCCAAAAAGCATAGCTATGAACTATTCTGAAGACGATGTTGTATCTGATGGTCTCTCCCATGGGATGTTTCTAAAGATATCTAACATTTTAGTAGAGAAAAAAGATCGATTTATATCAGCTGCACCTCTTATCCAAGCCATTAGAGGGAGGAAAACCGAAACTGAAATTAAAATGGTCACGGAAGCCTGTAAATTAACTGAAGAGATTAACAGAAACATAACTTCAAAATTAAAGGTGGGATTGTCTGAACCAGAGATTCAGCAAATGTTTCACAATGAAATGGATCAGTTAGGTGTAGAAGAAGCTTGGCAGAGGGTATCTTGTCCTGCGGTTGATGCAGGCCCCAATAAAGAGCTAGGCCATGTTGGTCCCTCCCTACAGTATTCAACACAAAAAGGACATACTTTACATAATGATTTTGGCATCAAACTACACGGATACTGTTCTGATATCCAAAGAATGTGGTTTTTTGGAACGGAACCTCCTGAAGAATTAATTCATGCTTTTGAAACAGTACGAGATGCAATCCTCAAGGCTGCTGAATTTATCAAACCAGGGATCACAGGGTATTTTGTAGATAATATCGCCCGAGAATATGTAAAATCGAGAGGGTATGAGGAGTATAAACATGCGTTAGGTCATCAAGTTGGGACTAAAGCTCATGATGGCGGAGTCATCCTAGGTCCTCTCTGGGAAAGATATGGTGATACCCCAAAGGGTTTAATAGAAGAAAGTAATATCTTTACTTTAGAATTGAATGTCAAAACCCAAAATTATGGTACAGTATCATTAGAGGAAAACATAGTAATTACAAGAGATGGCTGCGAATTCCTTGTCCCTCCTCAAGAGAAATTCATTTTAATTACGTAAACGAGGAAATACAACGTCCATAATGGAATTGTCGGCGAATCGTTACATGACATTCTTTGACATACTTACTCAGGTGTTTTCTGTCCTAATTGAGGGATTACTTGGCCTGCTTGCCGACCTCATAATCGTGTATATTATGATAATAATTGGCATTTTATGGCGTTTTTCTAGATTTTATAAACCTGAGTATGGTAAATGGATAAATACAATTACTATCTGGTTTTTCTTTCCAGTTAATATCATTTCCTCCTTTGCTTCAATCGAGTCGTTTGCAGGGGAAATGATTATCATTGTTACTGTGATTGCTATAATTGTACACATCGCTAGCTTTCTTTCCATTCATCTGATCTCAAGGAATAGACCATCAGAGGAAGTAGGTGCGCGAGTTCTCTGTAGTACTTTTCCTAATTCGCTGTTATATCCGTTTCCAATAATTTTAGCAATATTAGGGCCTTCTGCTTTGATATACGCGTCCATATTTGTTTTTATCGCCATGATATTACGAAATAGTCTCGGAGTATTATTAGGAGTTATGTATGCCCCTGAGAACGGAAACTCAGCAGAAAATGAACAAAAATCTCCCTTCACGGATCTGAAAAAGATATCTTTCAATCTTTTGAGATTTCCACCATTATTAGCAGTAATTATTGGCTTTGTTTTACATGCTCTAGTGGGGCCTGGAGCTATTGGTGACTTTTTTGCTCTTCCAGGATTGAATATCGTTAAACCAATCTCGCTTTATGGAGCCCTGATTCTGGTAGGTGTTTCTTTCCATGAAATTGATCAACTCCATCCTAAGAACTTATTTTCAAAAGAAGTCCTCAGGGTGAGCTCTGTACGTTTCCTCATTGCTCCTCTGGTTATATTGGTGTTTCTAGTCATTCTTCAAGTTCATGAACCAGCAGTCGCAATTACAATTATCATTCAAGGAATGGCGCCCCCAGCAGTAATCAATATCATGTATGGGAAATTCTTTCATCTTAAAGAGGAT
>JBHLPG010000329.1:0-4400 GCA_048939725.1 Promethearchaeota archaeon
CTTATTACAGACATATGGAATTGGTTTTTAAACCAAGACTACTCAGATGACGTAAAGATCGAGGAGAAAGCCCAAAGTATTAGTCTTTCCAGAATGGATTCCAAGTTTGTCCTGAAATTGACATTAAAACCTGAAATTAAAATCATTGAGGAATGGAACACTCCAATTGGTTTTCATGAAGAGAAGATTACTGATAACAGGGCCATTCTAAATTGCTTGAATAAATGGTATAATGCTCTCAAGCAAACTGAAGACAACACTATTTTAGATATCATGATTCAGAATGGATTTATGAAAGTCGAACCTATTGAAGATCTCTGTTCAGTATGTAAGAAAACTAAAGATCACAAGAAGAAATCAAAGAAGAGAATAAAAAAACCGAATAAAGTACCCAAAGAAGATGTTGTTGAAACAGAGGTCGAAGAAGATGAAACTCTAAAAGATTTAGTAACAACTACAATCAAGGAAGGTTTTAAAGCGGGTGAAAAGGAAAAGATTATTTGGAAGGACTTAATAATATCGTATTTAAAGAAAAATGTTCTGGATACTAAAAAGCGACATTCTGAAAATATTGCTGAAACGCTTGGTTTAGATATCTCTCAAGCTAATGAAATTTTGGCTGAACTAAACGAAGAGGGCATCATCCAGAAGGAATTCGAGTTTTTCGACTATTATATCCTCACAAAAGATTATAATTCCGAAACTGCAAGAAAGCACCTTGAAATCCTAGATTATTTAAAACAGCATATTGATTGTCCCTCCACAAAATGCACTCAATTCTCGATTTCGTTGTCATTTGACCTTCCTTTTGCAATTGTAGGTTTTATTTTGAATGCAATGAATAATAATCGCTTAATTTCAAAGGAGTCAATTGAAGTGCCAACAAATGGAGTTATAAGGAAAGTAGCTTGTTATATTCCATCCAGTTACTGATTACTTTCAATCTGTAATTGAAGTTATAGTTTATAAATACAAACCTGTTTTATTCGATCTAGTAATAAGAGGGGGCAAACCAAAATAAATCAGAATGAGAAAGTACAAATACTAATTTTTTTCTTGTTACTCGTAAGTATTTTAAACAAGGGAATTATAAGTAATAAGTATATCAATATAGATTCATCATCCACTTGTTCTGATTATATTGATCCTAAGATTAAAGAAATAACTCCTAAAATTTCCCAATCACGCCCAATATTCTGTACGGGAAACTTCTCTGATGAAGGGAAGGATTTAGATGGCGATCTTCTTTATGATGTTATTGTTTTGTATTTTGAGGTCAATGTGAGTCAGCTTTTTTCTAATTTTACAGTAAAAATAGATGTTGAACCTCAAATGGCAAATGGAACATCTACTGGAGTTACACTGGAAGTTACAAAAACCTTCCATTGGAAATACATCGGCCTTCACTATTTAGATGTATCATTGATTAATGCGTCACGATTTCATTCTCTTGGGCGAAATTTAATGTTCAATATCAAAACAGTCCAAATTACCAGAATTTCTGAAGTATATTTAATTCCAATTACAGTATCTACTCAACACAACCTCTATACTACGCGAGAATACTGGGACGTCGAATTTGATTTTTTTATAAATATAATAGGGGACATTTGGGATCGAGCAGAAGATACTGATTACAATTGGCGTTTTGATTACATAATCATTGGATTTACTGTTGAAATTCTTCAAAACACTGAATTCACTGCAAAAATGACCTTAGATCCCGAATCAGACCCAGGGAATACTTTAACTGGTGAAAACACAAGTTCATTTGAAAAAGGTGTTAATACGATTTCGATACGTTTTGATACTGATTCTGTACGAGAAAAAAAGATAAATGGTTCTCTTAATGTGACGAATATTGAAATCTTAGTTGAAGATAATACTGTGTATCAGGGAAATCCTAACTATCTCACACATTCGTATGTCTACACGGATTTTGATGTTCATTCTTTGTCGATAAATGGTAATGAAGAATTCATGGCTTTCGTTAATTCAGAGAAATTAAAAGGTAGTGGAAGTCCTTCAGAACCTTATATAATATCAGGATTCATTATGACAGGCGAAAGTACAAAGACCTACGGTATAAAAATCAGAAATGTAGACTTTGTTTTCCATATCATCAATAATATAATACATTATAGTGGAACTGCCATCTCTATTGAATATGTCACTCATTGTTTGGTTGCTGATAACGATCTCCGTAAAAACAAACATGGTATTTTCTTAGAAAATGCAGATAATTGTAGTATTCGAAATAATTTAGTAAATAACCATGATATAGGTTTATACCTTAATTATGCTGATAATAATGTTATAGATTGCAATGTATTTAACAGGAATACCCAAAGTATCGTAATTTATAGATCGAATGAAAATATAATTGTTAACAACTCAATCTCTGGGAGGACGAGAAAAATTGATGATATTGGTTTGCATATTGGAACTTATTCAAATGAGAACTTAATAATTCAAAATGATTTTCAAAATAATGATATTCAAGCCTATGATCTTGGTATTAATAATGAATTTCGATCTAATTATTGGAATGACTGGATTGGAGAAGGATATTATTGGATTCCAGAAAAAACCGATGAAAATCCTTCTTCTACCAAAAATTATGATCAATTCCCTTCATTAATGCCTAACCATATTGCAGGATTAACAATTATTTCCCCTACAACAAAAACTTATTTCGATCCTGTTATTACAATAAATTGGGTAGTCTATGACATATTAGGTTACGGATTGATTTACAATATCTATTACTCTATTGAAAATGAGACATCAAATACTAATAGTTGGTCCCCTTTAATTACAGAAATGACACGAAATCATTTCGATTGGAATGTTCGCAATATTACTGAAGGAAATTATAGAATCAAGATTGTCGTGTATGATTCCTTTGGATTCTCAAGTTGGAGAATTTCAGATCAGTTCACTATTAAAATCCCTTTTAATCCTGCCCCTATCATTCATCCTCTTATTGGAATGGTCATTTTAGTACTTGTTAGTATATTTCTTCTAATTAAATTCACTTAGGTTTTCTAAGTTTGATCTTATTTGATTTTTAAATATAAAAACTGGAAGAGTGACTAAAAATATAAAGAATCCAATATCAATAATAGCAGTCATTAAAAACATGGTTGATTGGAGTAAAATCAGTAAAGGATTCCTGAAAAGGATATATGGATCATTTGAGATATTTTCCACAACTCTATTGAAATTTATCAAGATGAATTGTAATGCAAGATGAATGAGAAACAAGACTATCATTGTAAATTGGCCTCTTGAGCCTTCTCGAATAGTTAATAGGATCTGTTCTTTGAAGGATTGACTTTGTATCATCCCACGAATGACTAGAAAAACCCAAACACGGTGAAATACCAGAAGTTCTAATGAAAATATTCCTAAAAACGATATTATAATGAATCCCTGAATTAGAATGACAATTATATTGGCTGTTAACCAATCCAAATTCTCATTTATCTTCGTTAAAACTAATTCTATAGATAGGAAGTTTACTATACTTATATTGATTAGTAATAAAATCATCAAACTACATATAGCAATGACTATCCCTACAAGTCCAAAAAGTAAGCTTTTAAAGAGTTCTTTTCCAAAGCTTTTTGGAAACTTTTCATGTGCTATCAGGTAACTAAGTGGAGCTAGACTTGTTAATCCTAAAACAATAGAAAAAAGATTTAATTCTGTAAAAATATCAATAAAAAGTTCAAGATTAACAACAAAGACTGGAAAGATCACGATTAAATCAAGGGGTACTAATCCAATAATTTTTAGTGAGTTATTGAAGATATAAACACAGGTAAAGACTCCTAATAGGAAAAAGAATGAAACTTGTAGTTGAGAAGAGTTGTCTTTCAAGAAATCCCTTATTTTATAGGAGTCCCGAAGTTCTCTCGTTAATGGTCTACCAGAGATGGCAGCAACAATGTTTCTTCTACTACTACGGTAAGAGGGGATGAAAGCTGATATTTGTGTCACTAGAATCGAGAAAAATATCCATAGGATTACATAGTTCAAAGTTAGTTCAATTCTAATTGGGATCGATAGCGAAATATACCAACCTAAAAGATGTGCTCCAAGTAATCCATCAACTAAACCAAGAAATGCTGCAGTAATACCTAATGCAGTTGATTCAGCTAGAAAGATCGTTAGAACTCCTTTTTTATCAAGTCCTAAACTCCTTATTATCCCAACTTCTCTTTCCATACGAAGTGTGGATACTAAAATGCATATAAATTGAGTTATCGCTGCTAAAATAAATGATTCAATGAATAACAATTGAAAAAGTACCGATTGAAAGGTTAAGCTCCTTTTCATCATTTGAGTAAAATATTCAACTTTTGTTATGTCTTTAAAATAAGGAAATCTCCATA
>JBHLPG010000330.1:0-4392 GCA_048939725.1 Promethearchaeota archaeon
AAGATGCTCAATCTGAGCTAAAGCATATACACAGATTTTCTTGGGGCCATACTTTGTCAGTAGGTTTCCTGATCCGTCGAAATAGAATTTATCTCCTTTCTTGTGTTGGCTGTTACACCCTGTTGCCTCAAGCACTTCCACAATCATCGTTTTATTCAAAAGTTCAGGTACTCTAGAAAAAACATTCTGATTCCTTGGATTAGTTATAAACTCTTCAAATTCTTCATCAGAATAATTAAAATGGTCCTGGATATTCTTTAATATATTTTTATTAGCTAAATCCATATTTTTAGTTCTCCTAAATGATCTATCAACCCGATCATCCTATAATGACTTTTCATCAGTATTTTTATACTGATTATCGATTTGAATTCACTTAATTTTGGTGAATAACTGGCCAGTGGAACAAAATGACTAGCGACCTAGTTGAAGAGATGAAAGAATTTTTAGTGAATGCTGGCCTCTCAACCTATTGTATTAATGCCTTCTTAGTTCTCATAAATTCAGCTAATTTAACGGCTAAAAAAATTGCAAATCAAGCCAACGTTCCAATAGGACGAATTTATGAAGCATTAGACGAACTTGAATCCAAAAAAATGGTTATAACACATGAAGGTCGTCCTAAAAAATATACTGCCATTCCATTCAACAAAGCATTAATCAATCTCATCGCTCATCAAAGGAAAGAAAGTAAAAAGAAAGAACGATCATTAATAGATCAATTAAAAGAACTTGAAATCAAATACTATGATTCAGGGAAGGAAAAAGAGAGGATGGTCTACTCGACTGTATTTGGTACCAAAGAGATAATATCCCTCTTCATTCAATATTTCAGGGAGGTTCAAGAGGAGATTCTAATCACTGAATTCATTAATGACACAACACTCAGAGTGTTGGATCAAGGAAGATTCTTCTTTGAGGAATTGAATAAGTCTGTGGATCATGGAATAAACGTTAAGATGCTTTGGTGTTTTGAAAACAACCAAACAGATAAGGTTGATAATGAGGAAAATTATGAATTATTCTCACAATTAAGAGAAAAACATGAAGAATTTGGGTTGACTAATAAAAAGAAAAACTTTGAAATTAAAACTCTATTCAGACGAGTTCCTACCTATTTTGACATTTTTGACAAAAAAAGAGTCATCTTCAAACTTCAGAATCCTAGTCAACCTTGGAGGATTTTCGCAAGCTTAAATATTCTAGATCTGGACCTAGCTTACCAACTCCGAACTCATTTCCATAATATTTGGATTTATGAAGCAATCTCCTAATCCCAGGAATTCATCCGTATTCGTTCTTCAATCTGGATCTCATACTGCCTAGGAACCCATGCATTTTCTCTAGGGTATCCTAATGGAAGAAGACATGCCATCTCATACTTTTCAGGAATATTGAGAAGCGTTTTGATATTCTGTGGTTTGTTTGGGATCATTGTGACTCCAAAGATGCCTTTAGCAGCGGCAGCTAGCAAAATATTCTCAATACACATCCATATTGAGGCGAAATAGTTCAAGTGTCTGAGCTGAGTTGGGGATAATAATGGTCGTGGCTGAAAAAAGCAGGGAACAAGCACAACTGGTGCTGTTAAGATCATCTGAGCCTGAATCGGAATCGATGTGAAGTAGACCTCTTTTTGGAGTTTATCTTTAAATTCAAAGCTCCAGTCGTCAATAACTTTTTGGGGGTCAATTGGCTTCAAATTGTTCTCTCCTTTCTCACCTAAGATCATCGTTTTCGTGTTAATGTCATCTATTAGAATGAATTCCCACCTTCGTGTATGATCGTTACTGGGGGCTTTAAATCCACAATCAAGAATATTTCTGATAGTTTCAATAGGAATGACTTTCTCTTTGTATTCCCTGACTGTTCGTCGAGAATCTACTACATTATAAAAGTCGTTTAATTCATTCACCTTCCTTAAGGCTTCTTGAAACCTCCAAGATTTCTTATTATAAGCAACAAAAAAAACACAATAACAATCTTCTGAGTATCAGAAATTCAGCCAGCATCTGGTATTCTGTAGTATCTAGTACTTTATATTGAGTAAAAGGAACAATCAATGATGGAAATAGGACCTCATCAGATTGATACCTTAATCTTCACCAGTTTTGAGGTTCTCACTCAATTCGGTGGTTCTTTTACATTAAACATCCCTTTTTTCTGTCAACAGTGCGGTCAATGTTGTAAGGAGATCTCGTTCCCTGACCCGAAGAGTTTTGAGTCTCTGATTGAGTTTTTTAGAATCGATATTCAACTTCTTGGAAATCAATTCACGAATAATTATGAGAAAAAAGATTACTCAGATATAGTCACGGAGTTGTGTCAGACAAAACCATGCGTTTTTCTACAAGAGGATTTATGCCTAATCTATTCCAAGAGACCGTTACTTTGTAGGGAGTGGTATCCTCGGGTCAAATCAAAATGTCCAGCGTATCGTCTTCACAATGAAATGAGTCAGACTCTTCTCTACAATCGAGAATATCGTATTGGGATCCGAGAAATGATTTTCATCGGAAAAAAGGATCCAAATGCATCATATCCAGTAGTCACTCAACTCAAAGAAATTGATCAACACACCTTAACTCATTATTATTTTCCTCCAGAAGAGGAAATACCACAGATTTGGGAAGCATTCCTTTCATTTAATCCTGCAAAGCATGAAAAATTGATTTTTCAAACCATTAATCCAGCAATGAGATTCCTTGATTCTCTTGTTCATTAAGAGATCATATTATTAGGTTTTGTTGGCTCATCAACAGTAAAAAATGCCACTCCCCCGACAAACCGTAAGAAAGCAGCAACTAAAAGCATTGTGTATATAGCTGACCATTTTCCAACGAATCCTATCAATAATTCTGTGGCAATTCCCATGGAAATAGAACCAATAAAAGTAACTACTCCCATAATCAATTGATAGGCCCCTACATAATGACCTTTGGATTCTTCAGGCGCCGAGTCTATTATATAGGCGTTAATTGTAACGAAATAAATGCCATACCCCAATCCCCCTATTATATTCCCTAGTGTCAATTCAATCCAGTTTCTGGAAAAAAAGAGAACGAGAGGGATCATAAACATCACTCTCCTTCCCCAGAAACCTATTCGCTTTCCACGTTTATCAATTAAATATCCCCCTATCATTAGGGAACAGACCTGACATATCATAAAGGCAGCCCACATGAAGGAATATTCTGTTGGAGAGGCATATCTTTCTCGAACAAAAATGAAAATTGGCCATCCGATGCTCATCGAAAAATCCATTAAGGCACAAACCAATACGAATCGGCGAAAATTAGGATTTTCTTGGAGTGGTTTTAAGGTATTGATAATTCCACGTTTTAGATTAAAATCATTGGCAATAGGAGATTTCTTCACATTATTTAGCACCGTTTCCTTCATGAATAATGTTAAAACTCCTGCAAGAAAAAAACCAAATGCACCAATGCGAAAAATAATGTGATATTGTTGAGCATAATCAATGCTGATGAAGGGAACCACCCATCCAGTTACCAGGAATACACACATCGTGAATATTACACTCACAGTTGAGATTTTTCCAATATATGACCCACGTGTACTCTCTTTTGAAGTATCCCCTAACATAGCGATCCATGATGGGGTGAAAATGCTAAATGCCAAGGAATAAATTATCATGGCCCCCAGAAAGGTTATCGGATCCGTTATGAGAGGATAGATAGCACACACGAATGCGGTGACAAATAGTCCTAAAACAAGAAAGGGTTTTCTCCCAAATCTGTCACTTAACCATCCAAAAGGGGATTGAACTGCTAATTGAAAGAGGTTTCGCATGCTAGTAATAATAGATAGCAAAAATGGGGTTGATTGGATGAAAACAGCATATAGTAGGGCATAAGTATGCCCTATGAAATTCCCTATATCCTTCCCTATTGCTATGCTATAAATGAGGGGTTTTCTGTTCTTTGCTTCTGGTGGTTTGTTAGAAAGGTGTTCTAATGGAACACCCATTGAATGGTCAGCCACTATTTTCCCTATGGACTGATATTCATTACTAATTGAAATAATTGTTTATTTACTTTTTCGATTATATTCAATTAAGTACTAAGGAGAAGCTAAGTGAAGACACACTTTATTTGTAATAATCATTCCGCTATAATAGTTTTACACTTCCTCCATCTTGTAGATTATAAAATATGACCAAAATTCTAGTTTAATATACCAATGAATTTTCAAATGTTTGTTTAAATGAAAATATAATTTCACTAAAAATCTGTCTTCCATAATGTTAAATTTTAAAAAGTCTATATTTCAAGAGTATACGAAAATTCTCTCGAGTAGAAGTAGAATTGACAGTTCTAAGAGATCTTAAAAGCATTCTAATGCTTGATAGTCAAGGTTTGTATGAAATCT
>JBHLPG010000331.1:0-4370 GCA_048939725.1 Promethearchaeota archaeon
TACTTGGAGTGATGGTTAAATTTCCAGAAATGGGAGCAGAGTTTTGAATTAAAACTGATGGGGATGTTTTTATATTGCCATAAGATATGCCATCTGATGGTTGAACACTAAAATACCATGATTCACCTCTTTTGGTTTCTGTTGATGGTACATTGGTCTGATTATCAAATGTTTCATTGTGAACACCATTTCTATACCAATAAATAATAGAATTGCTTTCAGAATCATCATCAGCATCAGTAAACGAATAAGATGAGGTTAAAGTATTATTTGTCTTTGGAGATGCAGGTAGAATCGTTAAACCTGATGCTACTGGTATTGAGTTATTAATAATGACACTTGATGATGTTACCCAACTTGAATGATTATCTCCATCGTGGCCCCTTATCTGAAAATACCATTCTTCCCCCTTTTTTGTATTATCTGCAGAAACGGTCAATAAATCATTCAATGTGGGAATCAATTGACTATTATTGAACCATCGAATCTCTCTGAATGTAATATTCTCATCATCTCCATCATAATCAATGAATGTGTAGCTTGCAGTTAATTCTGATGTTGTAACAGGATTGGCGGGATTTACAGTACTATCCGAAATTGATGGTGGAGTATTTTGTACAGTTATAGATCTCCAATTCAAATCGCCAAAAAGCGTTCCATCACTGGGTCTGATAGTAATATTCCATACATCATTTTTCACTAATGCTGAACTGGGTATATTCTTTGAATCATTATATCCACCTTCCAGTAATCCATTTCTATACCATCGTATTTCTGTTCCTGATTCAGAATCACCATTTGGATCAGTGTAATTGTAATTCAGATTTAAAGTATCATTACTGAGTAATGGATCTGGAGAAAGTGTAATATTAGAAACAGAGGGAGGGAGATTACTCATCCAAGTATGAAGAAAAACTACATCGATATTGTAGGTATTTTGGCTACTATCATCAGATTCAAGGGTTCCCTTAAATCGAATAGTAAAGGTAGAATCAGTTAAATAACTAGATACACTAACATTATTCCATTGATTGGCTACTAGTGGATTGATAACAGTCGCCCAAGAAGCCCCAGTCCAAACATCAACTCGTAAATCTTCGGACCCAAGAATTCCTGTATATATTGCCAGTTCTTCACTATCTTTTGTGTAATTTGCAGACGTCCATTGTTCTTCCAGATCAATAACATAATTATCTACTTGATAAGAAATACGAAGGAGAGCAGCATCACAAACTTGCCCACCAAATCTATTTCCTTTTAAATCTCTTACTTCAAGGTATATTTTGGCCTCATTAATTTTATTCCAGGAATTCAGATTAGAAGTAACATCATGTTCTCGCCAAGTAAGACTCCCTATATTCTTAAAGCTAATTTCCTGATTCCACGTATTCCCATCCCATAAATAAACATCAAAATAGTATTGACTCGGTTGGCTGGTTCCAGCTGATCCATACACCCGTAACTTTACTGAATTAATAGTAGAAGTAATGGACGTATTTTCAAATTCAAATTCCCCTGTTAAATCACCATGATTTGATCCGATACCACTTTGATTACCATAAACATAATTATCATCATCAGCCTCATCTAAATACGGAGAGTTTCCTGATTTTGTCCAATTATCCTGCCAACCTGACCAATAATTAATTTTTAGATCAATCTCCTTTTGTTGTGGTGAATTCGATTCAGTAAAAACGTCGTAACTACCATCTGGGCCTATTTGTTGATTATTGAAGTTCGTATTTGAACCTTTATCAGCAGAGTTATCAACATTAGAATAGTCATTATCAACAGCATCTTCAGTCGATTCAGATTGAATCTTGGTTATTGGATTAAAACTTGTAGAACAATCAAAGGAGGAACAGCCATCATAATTCTGTTCAGTAGTTATTGTAATATCTTTTTCTTGATTTTCATTTGGGATTTCCTGTATATTTCCCAGAAATCCCCTCAGAGGTGGAACAGTGGTAATTTGTAATAATTGATGCTCATGTTTTGGAAAAACTATAAAGGAGGAACTGATATTAAGAAAAAGAAGAACCAAAATTACAGAAATATATCTGTACTTTATTCTCAATTAACAGTATCTCCCAAAACTTTTTTACAGGGTCCTCAGACAAGCAAGCTTGAAGAAATCAAGTTACGCATGTCATGTAATAAGTGTAAATATAAAATTTTGTGTACTGAAATTATCTCTAGAAATAAATCAAACTCTTTGGGGTATGATAACCCTTACGTCAGGAGCACTTCCAATCCAAAGAGCTTCATAGATTTGCTGTGGGGGAATTTTAAGGAGTTTTGTCATAATTTCTTTAGCATCATTGTATAGAAGCATTCTAGATTCTAAAAGGGACCCATTTTTCACAGCTTCATTAAAGATCTTATCGAAATTGGATTCTTTTCCCTTGGATAGCGTGTGAGCAACAACCAAACGTTTAAGTGAATTGATGACAGGACTAGAAAGCGGTACATCACTCCGCCCTCTTTTTATTCCTTCATCAAACCTTTGTAATTTTATTGTATCAATAACAAAAGGTTCAAGTAAAGTGAGAGGGAAGTATTTCTGAAGAATGAGTTCGACATGAGGTTCATAAACTCTCTCATCCACTATCCCAACATCCTGAATATGAATATTCTTTTCAAGATCTCCAATCGCCTTATAAAACGCATCTCGTGTAAATTTAGAGGGTTGTTCTCGTAGAAACACAAATAATCGATAAGTATGAGTAGCCAAGATTAAAACTTGAACTTCATGTTGTTCAATCACACTCATACGAATATCTATTCCACTTACTGTTTCTGAAATCTCGGAATCTTGTAGTTGAACTTGTTGCATAAAATCTGCTTGAAATGATTGGAGAAATGTATCAATACTTACTGAAACGCCACTCAGTACATCAGCCAAATTTTGATCTTTTTGGTATATGATATTAGATACAGTATATACTGGAACACCTACCTCTGTAGTAAGAAGTATTGTATAAACATTAGAAATAGTGGCTAACTTATCCTCTATTTTCTTTATTCTCTTAAATTTTACACTTCTTCGTACACGAATAGTTCTAACAACATAAAGAGGAATACCAAGTAGTATTAACGCTATTGAGATGAAAATTATAATTTCTTCAGGTGAATAAGCTATAGAGCCAGGTGGGAAAACAGAGAACTCGGAGGAATGTGAGGTACTACTACCTATTGCGTCGTAAGCCTCGATAGACCATTGAAATGTGCCAGATTGGTTTATAATTAATTCCGTTAGATATAAACTCCCGTTGAATTTCATTGGAACATTTATAACTTGAATTGAGGAGCCTCCTCCACTATTTTCTCCAGAAATGAATTCATATTTTAAGAATACTTCTTGGATCCCTGAACCCCAATCCGAGACATTAGCCCAACACACAATTAAAGTGTCATTAATGGGATCCATTCCAGAATCATGGATGATTGGTCTCCAGTTATCCTCCATTTGACCTAATCCAAAACCCTCGCTTGAATCATATAATCCTCGAATTGAGCCATTATCTCTGACTTCTATTTTATAGGTATAATTCTGGGAATAATTCATGGGTACGAAAAAGTAATGGTTTGTTTCATTAGAAATCATCAGAGCTTCTTCCAAAATCCAAGATTGATTGTCATCATCAAATACAGACAATAGGGCTTCATGTTCATCAAAAGGATCAAGGATTTTGCACCAGAAAAGTACTTCTCCGATGTTTGATGGTAGAAAATCAGTTCCGTATTCTAGTAATTCTACTGGTTGAAAAGAAAGTGTTCTTAAACTACTATTCTTGACTTCTATGGTAAATGTTCCATCATAGATCAGGATACTGTAATTAAATGAGTAATTACGGATCATCAAGATTGAATGAATATAAAATGATCCATTATATTTCATTTCTGCATGATGATTCCAAGAATGGGTATTATTATAGCAGTTTATGGTAAGGTTTACCTGGGAAATTTCCCCAAAATTATCATATGCATATACCCAGAAGAGAAACTCTGTAGAATAATGGTTCTCCGCTATTCTCTGGTAATTATAGCTTTCACAAATTGGTGGAGTTAAATCGTAAATCGAGACTGGTTGCCATATGGTTTTATTGTTATTACCTTTTTTGTCAAAAGCAGATATTTTGTAAGTAAAGGACTGGCCTGGTTCAAATCCCTTAATAACGTAGGTATAAAAGTTTCCTGAGCCATTCCATGTCATCGTTTCATTAACCAGAATTCCAGAGAAAATATCGATATATTCGATAATGATTGAAGAATTTGTCTCTGGCAAACCACTACCATAGTCCCCCTCAATAACATCCGCCCAAATTATGACTGTTCCATTTTGGTAAACAGTCGGGCCATATTTCACA
>JBHLPG010000064.1:0-17665 GCA_048939725.1 Promethearchaeota archaeon
CTTTACATCCGAGAAAATTCGCAACTCAGATGATTTTTCCCATCTAGATTATTATATCCCGACTTTAGGATCTTCTCTTGAGGTTTAAGAGTCTTAGTAGAAATCTGGTTGTCTGTGTTGTAAAGAAGGGAGAATAGATCGGACATTCCGTATAGTTGATGGATTGAGTTGTACTGTAAGAACTTCTTCTTTATCTGTTCCCTCTATTATAATATTCCCGCCAGGGTCATAAATTACTGAATGACCAAAGTACTGAAAGTTAGGGTCGCTCCCTACCCGATTGGCTCCGCATACAAATATTTGATTTTCAATTGCTCTTGCTTGAAGTAATCTTGTCCAAACTTCGTATTTTGGGCGAGGAAATTCAGCTAAGTAGACTAAAACATCCGTTTTGCCATCTAGTGTAACACGACGGCTTAGTTCTGGAAATCGTAAGTCATAACAGATTAACAGACCCAAATTTGTACTCTTTGTTTTAAAAGAAAGAATGTTCTGAAAGAATCCTCCAATTGAGAAAACTTCTGGTTCTTTCATGGGAGGAAATAGATGTATTTTTCGATATTTACCCAATAAAACACCATTTTCATCAATAACAACAGCAGTATTGTAATAATTTTCCTTTTCTACTTCAATAAAACTTGCTACAGTAACAACAGAACTTCTTTTTGCCATTTCTTGAAGAAAAATTGTAGTTTCTCCCCCAGGAATATGTTCTGCATGCTTTTCTACGTTATCGAGATCATATCCAGTAGAAAATAGCTCAGGAAAGCAAATAATATGCGGGATCTGAGGAAGGGCATGAGAAATTGCTTTTGTCATTAAAAATTCTGTATTTTTGAGGTTTGCCTTCTTCTCACCAAATTTGATATTCATCTGAACAAGCGAAAATTGAGTTGGCCTCATATGGATCCAAACTTATTCTAATTCTTCTTCTTCATCCATCATCACTAAAGCGAGACGCTTATTAGTATATAGGTAAACAAGAAAGAATATAATTAAGGCTCCTACAATAGAGGCGAAAATTTCCATGGAAGCAGCAAAAAAATCTTCATATCTGAATTCAGCTTGAAATGCAAAGATAATAAAGTCCCAAACTCCATGGATCGCTACAGGAAGAATTAAATTGTATTTTGTTGTTTTAAATGCGTATGAAAAGGTTAATCCGATTGCAAATGCACTGAATAGGATAGCAAACATATCTTCTAAATCTCCCCCGGGAGCTAATAGAAGAAAATGGAGGAAACCAAACAAAAATGCAGAGATAGGAGCCGCAATGAGAAACGAGTATTGAGTTTCTAAAATAGTTTGAAGATAACCCCGAAACAAAATCTCTTCTCCTAAAGCAATAGCAAACATTGTCACAATAAAGGTTAAAATAAGCCCAATAGGATCAATAAGTGACGCAGGGTTTTCAGCTATACCACTTGGAATATAAATTATATCAAACAACCATTCTATAATTAATGTTGGGATAAGGCCAGCGATAGTGATGGGAATACTAATGAGAATCCATTCCCATCCGAATTTCCGATTCCATTTGAATCCAGAAGTTTCCATTCTTTGTCTATCAAATTGCAAAAAAATGTAAACTAAACCAATACCAACTACTCCATTCATTGCACGGCCAAGATTGATCTCCAAGGTTCGGGGGAACGCATTCCCGTTATTAAAAACCTCACGTACAATCCGTAATATAAAGATTTGAAAGCTAAAGATTAAAATTACACAAATAGCAAAAAAGAGAATGACACGAATCCATAACTCTTGAGTTGAAAGTTTTTTCATAAGTAAACTCCTCAGAAAACTGTTTGAATCTTTATCATAATTGTGATAGTGGAGAAGAACCAGATCAAGAAACAGACATAAAGAATTCTTTCTTATAAGAGATAGAATGAAATATATTTTAAAATGGTTTTCATATAAAGTTATTTAGTGAGAAGTTGTGGTAATCCCGTTCCTACCATTTGTTGGACTAACAGTTTTTGCATTGGTGAGACAGGTCGTCGCAGACTATACTGCGAACATGGCGAAAAAGAAACTAGCAAAATCTTTCTTAATTGATCGATTAGATGACAAAATGGAAAAAAGATTCGGTAAAAATTTTCTAAAAAAGAAATTAACCCCAGATAATTTGGATGAAGTTCGCAAGATAATCCTTGAGGAATTAACTGCCTACTCTCCTCGTAAGGACATTGATCAATTAATTGTTCAAAGTGCTCAAAAATTGAGTGATGAGCATCAACAGATATTGAATAAATTGGATAATGTTGAGTCACTTCTTCAGAAGATATCAATTCCTCTCGCATATAGTCTCTCAAAGGAGAGTCAGGAGGAGATTCCAGAGGAACTATTAGCTGGAATCATAGCTGGAAGTCTCCGAGGTCATGATTCATCTCAAAAGGTATTAACGGAACTCACTGACGATAACCAAGTGCCGTTAAGCGTTTTTGACTCAGTTAAAGAATTTGAATTCATAAGAAAAGTTGCTACAGAAGGGGAAAACGAAATTTCCAGGTTAGTAAATAAGTTTACAAACGCTCGTGGTGAAATAAATAGTTTAAGCACATTGATAGACATTTCAAATTTATTAATAGGACAAAACAACGAATTAGAAAATTTGGTCTCAGAAATCGTCTTTAAAATGATTAATGAAGGTGTGAATTCGTCTATCATCGAAGACTCAATGATTTCATTTTGTTTTCTAGTACATCGCTTAGGGAAACTTGATCTACTCTCTGAAAGTGATCGTCTGGTGCTAGGTTCGTATTTAAGGAAAAGTGTCCAAAAGATAGATGACCCTACGCGCATGCTTGAAGCCTATTTTCTACTTTCAGCTTTAGGAGATGCTGCTGATATTAATACTACATTCATAAAGGAGATATTAGAACGACATCATCAACAAGGAATTAGTTCAACAAAAGAAATGGCAGGACAATTAAGGGTAAATGGAAGACTGGCTCGTTTTTTAAAGCGCTTAGGTTTCAAAACTTCAAAACCTGAGACATCACTTCGTAATATAAATATGTTAATACGAAAACTGGATAAGAGAAAGTTTACTAAAAGTACACAATTGTTGAAATACCAATTAGATCGATTAATAACTGAATTTAACTTATTAATCGTCTTTTTTGAAAAAGAGGACCCTTCACAGATTGACCTTGCAGAGATAATTGAGCTGATTCAAATGCTTTTGGAAATTTTAAATAGGCCCAGGATTTTTGAATTAGATTTGGAAACTCGAAAGCGCGTTGTTGAATTGATGGATGCTTCATACTACCTCTATGACTTAATTGCCATACGTAATTCATGGAATCTAATAAATGATTTTCAATTGGATGTTAAATCATTATACTCACCTACAATCGGTAGCTATGAACGGATAACAACAGATCAAGCATCTTTTAACCAGGCACTAGCTAAATTTTCAGATAAAAGACTTAGAAGGATCGAACGGGACTTACCCAGTCCTCCACGAAAAGAAGATAAAATTAAGAAAAGAATAAAATGAACTTCTCAGCTCTATTCCCCTTTGTAACGTGAAAAATCAATTAACGATGATGAGTTTAATTAAGCGGAGTTTTTAAAGTATTCTATGAACCAATAATTTAATTATCTAAACAAGAAAGAGGACTGCAAACATTTTTAATTAATCTCGTGTGATTGTAGTTTCAGCTAAAGAACAACGAAACAGAACTAGAAGAAATTTGAAGATACTATGTAAGAATCTATTTATCATTTAGAAGCTTAGAATATTTTGTTGTAAATTACATTAAGGGATAATGATTTAGTCTGGTGTATGTATGCTCTTTGAAGGGATAATACTGACAGTAATGGCAGATACTGGACCCATGACTGAGATTAACCTCTCAAAGCTAGATGACACCAGTGCAATGAAATTGAGTATCAGTCTTATGACTGCACTCGGTCTAGGTGAAAGTCAAGATCAATTGAATCAGCTTCATGGATCTTTTCCTGTGCCTGGCCGTAAGGAATTAGCTTTAGCCTATCCATTCTTGGTTTCTTCACCCGAATCTGCGGATCCTCGCATTCAAGCCACTGGTCGATATTGTACTCTTTTTCTCCTGTTTACCCGCGAAACAAAGCAAAGAATCCTAGCAAGTTATGATGTAGTTGAACGAATATTAACAAGAATCCTTAAATCTATCAATCGCCAGGATGATCTCACAGCTGAGTTTATCAAAGAAGTTTATACGAATATTGAAAGTGTAGTAGCTACTAGGGAAGGTGAAAGTACACCAAGAGCGATTAAACAATCCGCAGCTGATTTAGAACGACTTAAAGTTGTTCACGATCGGTCTCAAATTCTCTCTGCAATAATTCGTGAAATAACACAAATACAGACATTAATGGAAAAATTGCTTGATGAAACCATGGTTTTCACAGATACACCTATACTAGAGGGAGCTTATTACATGCGACCAACTATTAAAGCCGAGGATTTCATTAAAATTTTACCACAAATTTCACGATATGAAAAAATTTTGGCACGGTTGGATGGTGAGGATAAAGAAACCGTGCGAGAAATCGTGGAACCATCAATCTTAGTACGGATTGGTAACCTGTTTTATTGGAAAGCTCTTGGTTCAGAACAAACACTTGAGTATGAAAAAGCAATAGAGTTCTATATTCGAGCAAATCAACTCAGGGATGACTCTGTATTATGGTTAACTATTGGTTCTATCTATAAAAAGCTTGACAGAGAAGGGGAAGCAAAGAGTTGGATTGAGGGTGGCTTTTCACGGATGAGAAACCGAAAAGAATCAATACGGATCTCACGGAACATGCTGTTTGGAGATATCCGATAAACTCCCTCCTAATAATAATGGGATATCTTCATCAATCTGAACTACGTTTTCTTTTCTCTTTTCCAGGATTACCCTCTGTTAATTTCCCAGTTAATCCCACTTCCTTTGCCAATTCCATGAAGGGAAGAATCATTTGTGCCACTGATTTATAAGCGTCTTGACCTTCTCCTAATAATATCATACGATCAACATTGATATTCTTAAAGACTTCAGGAAGCATATCGAGTGTTTTTAACTGGATATATTTTTCGTCTGCTTGACTGAGGGCTTTGGCTTGTTCGAGAATTCCTTTCGCAAGAGCAATTTGTGTTTGGGTAATCTTTGCTGCTTCACCTTCTGCTTCAGCAAGGAGCTGATCTTTCCGGGCCTCTGCTTGCTGCCGAATACGTTCCGCTTCAACCCCAACTTCTTGTGTGACACGAAGGAATTTTTCTGCTTCCGCATTGATCTGTTTCTGTTTTCTTTCGGTTTCCGCTGCAATTATCGCTCGTTCTTGTTCTAATTGAGCAATTTGAATTTCTCTATTCTTGGCTTTCGTCTCAATGGAAAGCTTGACCTCCTGGTCTGACATACCAGTTTTTTGTCTAACATCAAGATTCCGGAGCTGGACACGTTCTTCCATTTCGGCTTGACGAAGTTGGGCGTTCTGAGCTTCTTCGATCTTTTTCACAGCCTCTAAATTATCTTTTAGCCGATCGTCAAGAACTTCAACGTCTCGGATTTCAATAGATTCTATTGTAACACCCCAATCACCAGCAAGCGCATGAAGTTCTGTTGTGACATTCTTGATGATCTCAGCCCGATTACGAATAATTTGCTCTATTTTCATATTTGCACATGTTGTTCGGATAATTGCCTCTGTGGCGTTTTTAATGGCTTTTTCAACATAATCTGATCGTGCAGGATTCCAGCTCACTTTGGAAAAGGAGATCTCAGGATTTGTGACCCTCCAGTAAACAAATGCTGTTAACGCGACATCTTGGTACTCATAAGAAACTACTTTTTCCCGAGCCTCTAATAGGGTCTGTTGAACAGTTGTAGGTATCACCACCACCTCATCAAAGACAGGCCATACTATCACGGTTCCGCCCGTCCCTGCTCGCTTTACTTTTCCCCGTCGGAAATGAATAACATATTCGTTCGTTTTAAATTTCTTAAAGCGAGAAATATAAAAGATAGCAAAAAGTATAAAGATTATAACAGCTATCACAATGAATACAGGTATTAATCCGATAAGTTCTACCGGATCTAATTGGAGAAAGTATGTATTTGTCATGATTTTTCATCACATATTTTATTTGTAAATTTCACTCCCATTTGATTGATCCTTCTGGAATTGGTTTTTCTGTGTCTGTTGATGACCATTCATCAATTATTAACGTATTTCCTTGGATTTCTATAACATAAGCAGTCATATTCCTAGCAATAGCTCCATATTTAGTTTTAGCAGCCATTTTCACAGGACCATGAATAGACTGGGTTTCAATTACAACAAGTCCCCCTTGGGTATCTACGGTAGTTAGAGTGCGAACGGGATCATCGATTTTAATGGTCTCTAAAGCGGTTTCATATGCCTCTGAAACAGCTATTCGAGCCCAAACTTTTGTAACTACATATGTGGTTCCAAATGGTAAACCGATAATGAAAGCAGTTAGAATAATAGAATACAGGGGAGGTCCCTGAGCGACCGCGTCAATTAGAAATGTGCCAGAAGCACCAAAAGTGATCATGAAAGTCCCTAATAAGAGCATAAGGGGTGTTGGAGTATCAGCACCGTGGTCTTGAAGGTCTAGATGCTTATCAATATGGATATCTTTGTCAATTCCCACACTGATGTCATGATCAACATCAGTATCAAGAGATAGGTCATGATCTACAGAAATATCATGATCTACCGAGAAATCGTGATCCACGGAAATATCATGGTCAACTGAAAAGTCATGGTCCATAGAAACATCATGGTCAACTGAAAAATCTTTGTCCAAAGAAACCCCATGGTCGACATCATGATCTAGATCAGCACCACTGTGGAATAAATGACTCCCTTGAAGAAAAAGTGTTAGAAAGAAAATAATTAATCCACCGAATAAGCTACCTAAACAAACATTTTTTAGAATCAGAATAAGAAGGCTAAAATCTATTGGTGCCATATTTCTCAAAGACTCCTGAATCATGGTATCTTTTATATTTTTACTTAGCAGAACTTCAACTACTTGATATTATACCCTAATAACAACAGAGAATTTCAGACTACTTCACACCCTTGCGTAGGAACCGTGACCTTATTCGAATCTCAATACGTTTTACACTTACCAGAAAGCGAATTGAAAAAACTTTGATGTTGATAGGGTATATTGAAAATTTCTAAGCGAATTAATATATATGAAGTATTCTACGGAAATAAATTAAAGACCTAAAAAAGAACTTCAGTAGAGTATCTGGTATTAAATAATCTTTTTCTAAGAATGATCCTCAAAATTATCTTTAATTCTTGAATATTCACAATTTGATTGAATATATAAAAAATTCTCACATTAAAATCTTAAATAGATTTAATGGCATAGATTTAGCTCTCCAAAGTTCATTTTACGAGTTAAGGTCGGTTTGGAGTTAACCCATATGATGAGTACGGGCAACACCCCTATGGCTTAACTGTATGAGCAAACCTTTATTAGAAGAAAACAAATGGTTATTTTTATGAACATAAGCGGGACTCCTATTTGTGGAGATCCCAGAATGATTCTCTTCCGATCCAAACTCAAAAGACTAGATATAAGGAGCTAATCCTCCGCTCAGAAAAATGTTATTGTGATTTTTATGTTTAATCGGATTCTCATTGCCAATAGAGGAGAGATTGCCAGTCGAGTGATTGGTTCTGCTCAGGAGATGGGAATTGAAACCGTTGCTATCTATTCTGATGTTGATGAGGATGCTGTTCAGGTTCACGCGGCGGATTTTGCTTATCCGCTAGGAGATCCTATGCCATCTGAAAGCTACCTGAATATGGATAAGATTATCAATATTGCTCTCGAGAGTGGATCACAAGCCATCCATCCTGGGTATGGTTTTTTGTCTGAAAATGCCGAATTTGCAAAGAAGGTTATTGATGCGGGATTAATTTGGATTGGGCCTACTCCAAAAGCTCTTCATGCTGTCGGAGATAAGATTCAAGCCAAGAAAACAATGGAAGCGGCAAATATACCCGTAATTCCAGGTTATCATGGAGGCTCACGAAATAAAAAATACCTTTTGAAGAAAGCACAGGAGATTGGTTTTCCCCTTTTGATTAAAGCTACTGCTGGTGGTGGCGGACGGGGAATGCGGATTGTGAATACCAAGGAAGAATTTACCTCGGCCTATGAAAGTGCACAACGTGAAGCAAAAGCTGCTTTTGGTAATGGGGATGTCTTTCTTGAGAAATACTTTGAAAATATCCGCCATATCGAGTTCCAAATACTAGGAGACCATTTCGGGAACATCATTCATTTAAACGAACGGGAATGTTCCATCCAGCGGCGTCATCAAAAAATAATTGAAGAAACACCTTCCTTGGCCTTGGATGACGACCTAAGGGATCGAATGGGAAAGATGGCGATTGCAGCAGCTCGCGCCGTAGATTATACTAATGCTGGTTCTGTCGAGTTTATCCTAGACCAAGACGACGACTTCTATTTTATGGAGATTAATGCCCGCTTGCAGGTGGAACACGCAATTACTGAAGCCACCACAGGAATTGATCTTGTAAAATGGCAGATTAAAATCGCTGCTGGTCAAGAGATTACTATAAAGCAGGAAGAGGTTCTTGGACGGGGTCATGCACTAGAATTTCGAATCTATGCTGAGAATCCTGAAAACCAGTTTATGCCTACTGCTGGAAAAATCCATCAAATGCAATTCCCTGTGGGTGTTAATATTCGTACTGATTTAGGAATTCCAACTTCTGGAGGAGAGGTCTCTACTTTTTATGATCCGATGATTGCTAAGCTAATTGTCCATGCAGAGAATCGAGAAGAAGCTATTCAGAAAATGCGCTGGGCACTACGTAATTATACCGCCCAGGGAGTTAAAACAAACATCCCCTTCTTAAAAGAAGTTCTTAATCACCCTGACTTTATGGCGGGGGATACTCATACAGATTTTGTCGATTCTCATTTTTATAAGTGGAAAGAGTATAAGGAAACTCCTAATGAAGTTTTATTAGCAGCAGCCCTTTTTGAGGTTATGGAACCTTTCATGGCCTCGAATAACGATGTTGGTGCGTCCTCAGTGCTTAATGGTATTGACCACCATACAACAGTAATCTGGCGAAAGGTGGGAACATGGGGTCGGGAAAGTTTAGATGTCATTTCAGATAAAATCACTGGTACGTTAGGTAAAGGGAAAAAGGCCATCAAAAAGATCATTCCAGTCAAAGGCAAAGATCTTGGATCCTCATTTCTCCCAGATTCAGATCCTTTTTCTCCTTGGAAAAGATTAGGCTCATGGCAACTTAACGAGAATGAAAAGTAGGAGCAAGCATGAGCGAAGTTTTTAATTTTGATGATGGTAAACAGCGTTTTGAAGTCCGACTACGTCGGAATGATGATAATTCCTATGTGATTGTGATTAATAGGGAAGATGAGGAGGAGAAAGAACTTCAAGTAAGTGCTAAGATTCTTGGTGCTGGCCAATTTCAGTTTTCCTTAGAGAATATCATTTACAAATGTTCTGTTTCTAAGGATGGTAATATAAGATTCATTCACCTAGATGGGGAAGATTATGAAATAAAAAGAGTTAGCGAAGCTGCAGAAGAAGAATTCGGTGAAGCAGAAGAAGACTTGGGGAGTTTATCTAGTCCAATGCCAGGCAGAATTGTAAAATTGTTGGTCAAACCGGGAGATCGTGTAAAAAAGGGTCAAGACTTGATCATTGTAGAAGCTATGAAAATGGAAAATAAGATCGCTTCCCCTATTGATGGGGTAGTAAAAAAGGTTTTTTTCCCAGAAGGAGATCAAATTGAGGCTAATGTGCCGTTAATCGAGATTGATGAGGATATTGACCATTTGGAAGAATCTGAGGACAAACCAAAGGATTAAAATCGATTTTATGAATAATACCTGATTTCCTTTCAATGAATGGCAACAGAATAAGACTGAAAAGTTAATATATCTGGGGAGTGAAAACGCTTTATAGCAAATCCCATATTCTTCTCGAATGCTCCTGTACGGATGACTCTCCCATGGTAATAATAAAAAGCAAAGTTGATGTCAATTCAAAGGAGTTTAAGGAAAACTATGAGCATTATCAGAAGATGCTTCAAAAGCTTCGGGAAATTCGTGATGAGGTGAAAGCAGGAAATCCTAAAGCTATTGAAAAGCATCTTCAAAGAGGAAAAATTCTTGCTCGTAAACGAATTGAGATGATTCTTGATCCTGACACTCCTTTTATGGAATTAAGTCCACTTGCAGCCTATAATATGTATGATAATGCATGTCCTTATGCCGGGATCGTTACTGGTATTGGGTTAGTCGGGGGACGAGAGATGATGTTCATTGCAAACGATGCTACTATTAAAGGTGGAACCTATCATCCTATGACTGTAAAAAAGCATTTGAGAGCTCAAGAAATTGCTGAACAGAACCGTTTGCCGTGCATCTATCTAGTAGATTCTGGTGGTGCTTTTCTCCCTTTACAGGCTGATGTATTTCCTGATAAAGAACATTTTGGTCGAATTTTTTACAATCAAGCTCAAATGTCAGCAAAAAAAATACCACAAATAAGTGCTGTAATGGGGTCATGTACTGCTGGGGGTGCATATGTACCTGCAATGTCTGACGAAACTGTCATAGTTAAAGATACAGGAACGATTTTTTTGGGAGGGCCTCCTCTTGTTAAGGCTGCTACGGGCGAGGAAATATCAGCAAATGATTTAGGGGGAGCAGATGTTCATTGTCGCACTTCTGGTGTCTCAGACCATTATGCATTAAATGATGAGCATGCACTTAAATTGACACGCGACATTATCACACATCTTAATTTAGCCCCTAAGACACTCCTTGATATTCGTCCTCCAGAGGATCCCTTCTATTCAGGGCACGAAATTTATGGAATCCTTCCAAAGGACCCCAAGATATCTTATGATGTTCATGAAATCATTACCCGAATAGTTGATAGTTCAAATTTTCATGAATTCAAATCTCTTTATGGAATAACATTAGTATGTGGATTCGCTCGGATAATGGGCTATCCAGTCGGTATTCTAGCAAATAATGGAGTATTATTTTCTGAAAGTGCGTTAAAAGGGACTCATTTCATTAATCTGTGTTCCCAACGAAAGATCCCATTAATTTTTCTTCAAAATATCACGGGATTCATGGTAGGTAGTAATGCTGAAGCGGGAGGAATTGCAAAAGACGGTGCAAAAATGGTAATGGCTGTAAGTAATGCCCAAGTGCCAAAAATAACGATTATTATCGGAGGCAGCTTTGGAGCAGGAAATTACGGAATGGCAGGACGAGCTTATTCCCCTCGTTTTCTCTTCATGTGGCCTAATGCGCGAATTTCAGTTATGGGCGGCGAACAAGCAGCAAATGTCTTAGCTACAGTTAAAGAGGCCCAATATAAAGCTCAAGGCAAAGATCTTTCGAAAGAAGAACGAAAAAAGATCATGGAACCCATTCTTGCGAAATATGAAAGAGAAGGGTCCGCTTACTATTCTACAGCTCGTCTTTGGGATGATGGGATAATCGATCCAGCTGATACAAGAATTGTATTAGCTCTTTGTATTTCCGCAACATTAAATGCTCCAATTCCTGATACGAATTTCGGGGTCTTTAGAATGTAAAGAGTAAGGAGCGAGGATCTTACGTTGAAAACATATGAAACAATTCTCAGAGAAGACATCGGTCATACTGCAATTGTAACGTTAAACCGTCCAGAAGTCCATAATGCATTTAATCCCTTAATGATTGAGGAGCTAACCACTGCGTTCAAATTGTTAAGTAATGATGCGTCTATAAGGGCAATTGTGCTAACAGGTGAAGGAAAATCATTTTCAGCAGGAGCAGATATAAAATACATGGAACATAGTAAGAATTTTAGCTATGCAGAGAATCTTGACGACGCTAATCGCTTAGAACTGTTATTCAATACGATCTACCTCACACCGAAGCCTGTTATTGGACGAGTTAATGGTGCAGCTTTTGGAGGGGGTCTTGGACTAATTTCAGTATGTGACATTGTCGTTGCGGTCAAGACTGTAAAAATGGCATTCTCAGAGGTCAACTTGGGGATTCTACCTGCTGTTATAAGCCCATATGTTATTCCGAAAATCGGTTTTTCCAACGCAGCGCGGTTTTTTCTAAGTGGAGAACGCTTTAATGCTACGAAAGCTCATGAAATTGGCTTAATACACGAACTTGCTAAAGATATCGCTGACTTAGATCAAATTATCGCTGATATTCTTGATCAAATATTAACAAGTAGCCCTGCGGCAATGGCGAGAATTAAGCAGTTGCTAACAAGAAATCGTGACACTGAATTTCAAGAACTACGGAAATTTTGTATTGCACAAATTGCTGAACTCAGAACTTCTGATGAGGGAAAAGAAGGGCTTAAAGCATTCTTAGAAAAGCGACCTGCAAAATGGAATTTCTCCCCATGGAAAGGGCGAAAATAAATGGTTAGAAGTAAAATGACTCCCCATATTGATTTTGACATAGATCCTCCAGCTAAATTAGGAGTTCCTAATTTAGTTTTTATTCATGGTGCAGGTGGAGATAAAACTCAATGGAAGAATCAACAGAGTTTTTTTCAGCAAAATGGTTGGGGAGTAATTTCCCTTAGCCTTCCAAGTCATGGGGAAAGTTCTTCATCTGAATTAAGTCTGGATAAATATGTACGAGTAGTTCAAGAATTAGTAATCAATCAAAACTGGAAAAATGTAACCTTAATTGGTCATTCGATGGGTGGAGCAATAGCCCTACAATTTGCTTTAGAATATCCAGATTCATTAGGCAGTTTAATTTTAATAGGTACAGGAGCAAAATTAAGAGTAGCTCCAGCTTTCTTTGATGCTATAGATACGGATTTTAACAGGTTCTTGGAACTCCTGAGAAGAGTTGCATTCCACGAAAAAACCCCAACTCAAGTTAAAGTCACTAGTGAGGAAATTTTAAGAAGAAATGGAGGAGGTATTTTTCTTCAAGACTTCAAGATTTGTGATTCTTTTGATATTCGTTCTTATTTGAATAAAATCACAAAAAAGACCCTGATCATTGTGGGTGAAGACGATCTGATGACCCCCGTAAAATATTCAAAGTTTCTTCAAGAAAATTTAGTGCACTCTCACCTTGTTATAATACCTGAAACTAGTCATTATGTGTTTCTAGAGAAACCTCTTGCTGTTAATAATGAAATTTACAATTTTTTATCATAATAATCGGTGACTAAACGTGAGTAATCAAACTTTAATCGAAAAATTAGGATTTTCTCCAGATGATAAAGTCGTTATCTTTCATATGGATGATGTGGGATTCTCACACTCGTCTAATGTCGCTTCTTTTGAATGCCTAGATTTTGGAGTCGCTACTTGTGGTTCTGTCATCGTTCCATCTCCGTGGTTTTTGGAAACAGCATTTATTTGCAAAAATAATCCAAAATATGACATTGGAGTTCATCTTACCCTTACCTGTGAATATGATCTTTATCGGTGGCGAGCGTTAAGCACTGTTGATAAAGAAACAGGTCTATTAGACGATGAGGGATGTTTGTGGAGAACGACCGCAGAAGCTATTATGCACGTGGCACCTGAAGCCGCTGAAATTGAGATGCGTACACAAATTCAACGAGCGTTAGATCATGGTATCGATGTGACTCATATCGATACCCATATGGGAACCGTTTTGGACCCAAAGTTTATTCAAGCCTATCTAGCACTAGGTAACGAATTTAAGATTCCCGCTTTTATGCCCCGGTTAACACGCGATGAAATTGTTGAGATGGGCTTTTCTGAGTATGCGGATATGTATATGGAGTTACTTCCTCAATTAGAAGCGGGAGGTGCAGTACTACTCGACCAGATCATCATTAACACTGGGGGAGAACATCCAGACAAAATAAAATACTATTGTGACAGGATGGCGGAGATAAAACCTGGTTTAACCCATCTTCTATTTCATCCTGCTAAAATGAGTCCTGAACTTGAAGCTATCGCTCCTGATTCTGGAGTATGGCGAGACCAGGATTATATGGCATTTATTGATAAGCGTATTAAGAACTGTGTCAAAAAACACAAGTTAAAACTTATTGGTTATAGAAAAATACGGGACTATTTAAGGAAAAATGTGTACATTTGATTTAAACTTGTTTGTGGTATAAATGAAATTCAATATTGCTGCTGCTCAAATACAATCGCATCAAGCTGACCCAAAAACAAATCTTGATGAAATTTCGAGAATTTGTCAACGAGAAGATATTGATCCTGATACAATTGTAGTATTCCCTGAACTTGCAGTAACAGGTTATCTCATGCATGATGACGTATTTAATCTAGCAGAGGAGATACCTGCAGGTCCACTCAGTCAACAAATAGCGAAAATAGCTAAGACAAGTAATTGTTATCTCATTGTAGGGATACCAGAGAAATCGGTTCCAGGGGTATTATACAACTCAGCAGTATTCTTTGGTCCAGACGGATTCTTAGGAAAAGGCAGGAAAATTTTCATTCCAAATCATTCTGTCTTTAATGAGAGACGTTATTTCAGAAGTGCAACAAAAATTGATGTGGTTGAAAGCCCATTCGGGAAAATTGGGCTACAAATATGCTATGATTTGTTTAGTCCAGAAATTACACGAGCTCACGCCTTGTTGGGAGCTCACACAAGTATCTGTATTTCTGCCTCACCTGGAGTACGAAGACAATATTTTGAAACATTTTTACCTGCTCGAGCCATGGAAAACACTATTAACGTGGTCTATGTCAACCAATCAGGAATTCAGGATGATTTAGTCTTTTGGGGAGGATCAGAAATTCGAAACGCTACAGGAAAACAGGTATTAAAACTCAAGTACGATGAACCTGATTTTGGCATTATCCAGTTAGATTCAGATGTACGTGCCTCTAGGCCTTTCGTACCAACACTTAGAGACCTACCACCTTGGATATATTCAAAGCTGAAAAAAGAATGTCAAAACCTTTGAGTATTTAATTTTGGAGAAAAAATAGATGAATCAAATACCTCCGATAGATGTTCTGCATACAATTAAACTGATAGAAGATTTTATAAGAACTCGGGTATCGGAAGCTGAAGCAAAAGGGATAATAATCGGATTGAGTGGTGGAATTGATTCAGCAGTAGTAGCCTCGATCACTGTACGGGCTCTAGGCCCAAAGAGTGTTTTTGCATTGTTTTTACCAAGTAAAACGACTCCAACTGCTGATTTAAAAGACGTCAAAAGTCTATGTTCGCAGTTAAAAATTGAACTTACAAAGATTGATATTCAAAGCCTTGTTGATGATCTTACGAAAAAGATGGAGGAAGAGGAGAATCCCTCACAATTAGAGTGGGCGAATATAAAACCCCGTATTCGGCAAGTCATTCAATATTATTTTGCAAATAAGCTTAATTACTTAGTCTGTGGGGCAGGAAATAAAAGTGAAATAATGATCGGTTATTTCACCAAGTTTGGGGATGGTGCTGTGGATATTTTACCTATTGGTGATGTTTACAAAACGCATGTACGCCAGCTTGGGAAATATTTGAATGTACCAGTCAATATTCTCACTAAATCACCCTCAGCAGGATTGTGGGAGGGCCAAACAGATGAAGCAGAGATTGGAATGTCTTATCTGCAACTTGACAGTATTCTTTATGGTCTAGAACGGTTTCAAACTGAAGATGAAGTTGCTGACTATCTTCAGATACCAGTTGCAGATGTAAAGAAAGTGAGATCAATGATTTATCAAAGTGAACATAAGCGGCGAGGCCCACTTGTTTTTAAGCTAGGAATAAGAACACCTAGAATTGATTGGCGTATTCCCTTAGTGAAACCAAGTGATGTTTAGCCAACAGTTGCTCTAATTCGCATCAAGCCAACCCCAATATTTTGTTGCTTTTGAATTTTAAAATGACCTATTTCTTGGGTATTTGTAACATGCGGACCAGTACAGATTTCTTTGGAAAAAGACCCGACAGAATAAACAGAAACTTTTCCTTCATATCGTTCTTCAAAGAATCCTAGGGCTCCTTGTTCTTTTGCTTCTTGAGGAGTCATTATCTCTTTGTTTACAGGTAGGGCTTCTTTGATCTTTTGATTCACAATGTCTTCAACCTTCTTAATCTCTTCAGTAGTTAGATTTTGAGGATGACTAAAGTCAAATCGTGTTCTTTCAGGAGTAATGTTACTCCCCTTTTGTTCTACATGATCGCCAAGAACTTCTCGAAGAGCTTGTTGAAGCAGATGTGTTGCAGTATGTAGTCGTGTTGTTCTTTCTGTGTGATCAGCAAGGCCACTCTGGAATGTTCCTGCAGTTGCTTTTCGAGAAAGTTCTCGATGGCGTTCAAATTCTTCCCTGAAGACTTTTAAATCAATGGATATACCTTTTTCAGCAGCTAATTCCGATGTGATTTCAAGTGGGAAACCAAAAGAGGTGAATAATAAGAAAGCGTCTTCTCCTGTTATTGTTTCCTTTTCTTTGAAAATTTGATTGAATTTACGTAAGCCACGGCGGAGGGCCTTGGAAAATTTTTGTTCTTCCTGAGTTAGATTGCGGATTATAAAGTCTTTATTCCGTTCAAGTTCTGGATATGGCTCCTTACTCATATTAATAACGAGGTGTGCTAATTCTGGGAGAAATTGTTGCTTAATATTTAGTAAATTCCCTTGACGGATTGTTCGCCTTATCAAGCGTCTTAAAACATAGCCCTGTCCTAGATTAGAGGGTGTTAAATGCTTGTCATCCCCTAAAATAAATGTTGCAGCTCTAATGTGATCAACAATAATACGGACAGCTTTTTGTTGGTCATTGTTCAGTGTTTCCTTAATTCTGGCAAGCTTCATTACTCTGTTTACTAATGGGGCATAAGAATCTATCTCAAAAACACTTTGCATTCCATTTAGAACCGCAATTGTACGTTCAATCCCCATTCCAGTATCGACATTGTGTTGTTTGAGTTTTTCGTAAGTCCCATCAGCTTTCTTATTGTAAGTCATGAAGACATCGTTCCAAATTTCAAAGAATTTTCCACAGTGACAACCAGGCCTACATTCCCCAGAACAAGGCGCTTTACCTGTATCATAGAACATTTCTGTATCAGGGCCACAGGGGCCAGTATCTCCTGCTGGGCCCCACCAGTTTTCTTCCCGAGAAAGAAAATATATCCTTTCGTCAGGAATACCTATTTCTCTCCAATAACTTGCAGATTCTTCATCAGGGGGAACTTCATCATCTCCAGCGAAAACAGTTACGGATAATTTGTCAGGATCTAATCCTAACCAGCGAGAATCAGTCAGAAATTCCCAACTCATTGCAATAGCTTCTTTTTTGAAGTAATCTCCAAGGGACCAGTTCCCAAGCATCTCAAAAAATGTTAAATGAGTAGGATCTCCTACGTCATCTATATCTCCCGTACGAATGCATTTTTGGCAATTGGCCAATCGATTTCCAGCAGGATGGGGTTGCCCCATTAAGTATACTTGTAATGGATGCATCCCTGCTGTGGTAAAAAGAACTGTGGGATCATTCTCGGGCATTACTGATGCTGAAGGGATGATTGCATGATCCTTCTCTTTAAAAAATTGAAGATAAATTCTTCTTAATTCATCGGACTCCACAGGAGATTCACATCACTATTTCAGGT
>JBHLPG010000065.1:0-8181 GCA_048939725.1 Promethearchaeota archaeon
AATTTGATTGAGAATCTTTTGGTTATCAGGATCTTTTATAGTCTGTGATAGTCTTTTATAAATGAAATATTCTGTAATTTCATTTTTTTGAGCATCTAATATGAATTTTCTCATGTTTTGATCTAACATTAATCGTTTCAGCTCTTTTAAACACTCTCAGGATTGTTGTTTTTATTTTTAATTTCCAGATAGATTTGGTTTCCTTTGAGAAATTCCTCATCGAGAGAAAATCAAATGTCATTCATTATAAATACTGGTACTTTTTATAATCTCTCCATATTATATTACCTAATTACACCTAATACTAATCTTAATCTGAAACAAATCACATATCTGTACAATGAAAAATAAAACACTATTCTTATTGAATGACGTGATCGTAAATGGCTGAATATACAGATCTGGGCCAATTTATTATGAAATTGTTTGACGAACTTATTGCAGATTCAAAAGATCAATTGAATGAGGCTCAGAAATCCTTTTGTGAAGAAATGCCTCGTAGAGTTTCAGCTCGATCCAGTATAACAGTTGCACAAGCAGAAAGATTTGTTAGAGAAATGGCGGATCGATTGTTACGAATCAATCAAGATTTATTAAATCAATATGCCATCTCAATTGCTAAAAAAGCCCGTAATCAGAGTAAAAAAACCTCCCAATCTTTATCAAGTGACTATGAAGAACTCAAACAACAATTAACTAAGAAAGATCAGGAGATAGAGGGTCTCCAGGCACAATCGAAATCCTTGGAACAACGAAATAAAGTTCTTGAACAGGAAAAAGAAGAAACATTGCGTCAGTGTTCTGAACTGAATAATGCTTTGATGGAATTAGAAAAGCGTCTTGCAAGTGATAATGAAGAGTTTACACGGCAAATTCATGCCCTAAATGCTGAGTGGGAGGAAAAATTTCAAAAAAACCAAGAAGAATGGGATAGTTACGTTAAATTAAAACTTGCAGAACGAGAAATTACCACTACAACTGATTCTAAAGAAACCGAATAGCATGAATTTATATTGTTTTTTTTGAATAGACCTTGGCCATTGCTTCCATACCCTCACAATAAATCTCAATGTAATCCCCTTCAACTATTTGCTGAGTTGCAGTCTTCGTTCCTAACACAGCTGGGACCTGAACAATTCCAGATACTTCGGATCCACGAGATACCCTAGTTCCATGGTCAGTTACTACTCCTGCAACATCATTAACTATATCGGACCAGGACCAATCGATCCTTGGACATACTAAAATGCGAGGTTTTTTATCTTGAAAAGTAGAAATTCGGGCACGAGCAGCTTCTGGGGTTTGTGAAACAAATGCTAGACCTTCTGTTTGCGATATTTGGTTAGCTGCCCATCCCCTTAAAATAAGCTTTACTTTCAAGTTACTCTTTGGCACAGTTCAGACCAGATATTTATCTTTAGCTCAATTAAGTTAAGTAAATTACACTTTTTGAACTCTTGGGTGTTTTCGTAATAAAACAAAATATTTTAGAATATCTACTTGTAAACACAAAATTAGGTTGAATCTTAATGATTCCAAATACCTTTCAAAAATCAGTGATTTTCACTCTAATTTTGGCTATAAGTTTCTTATTAGTTTATTCTCCAATAATTATTGATACTAGTCAAGCAATTGATGTCACTCCGAATACTAAAGTAGAGATACACGATGTAGTTCGTGTTAATTACACTTTATGGATTGAGGAGAATATAGTCGATAACCAAGAAGGCCCAATCTATGTAGAGGATCCAGATGTAATAGAACAAGAAGGTGTACCTGAAAGTATAATTGAGGAATTTCCTGATGTGTTTGCACCTCCCAATTTAGGATTTGTGGAGGGGGTTTTGGGAATGAAAGCGGGAGAGGAAAAATCTCATGATGTAGAGTGGGCAAGTGGGAAAGCATTTAACAAATTCAATGATACTTATTATGGTAAGGATCTCTTCTATTTAATTCGCGTAAAAAAAATATTATTTGACGCGAGTCCACCTCCAGTAACACTTCTGGATATCCCTTTTATTGTCCCCCTCTTTATTTTAATACTATTACTTATAATCTTTCTTATTATTCTTCGAATTCAACGCTATAGTCGCACTCATGATCTTTTTAGACTAAAAAAGAAGTGTTATTATTGTGGAAAAATAGCCAATGTGACTTGTGGAAATCTTGGGTGCACTACTCCATATTGCAAACAGTGTTTTCTTGATAATAATGGCTGTGACCTGTGTCACTCAAATACTATGATCCCCTTAAAGTGAGAGGATTAGTAGAGCAATCAATAATGCAGCAAGTGGGGGATTGAATAGGTTATCAGCTAAATACCAAGGTAAATCTTCAAAAAAATCAAGTAATCCCCATACAATCGTGGGAATGAGTGGTAAAACAAAAATAAACACCACCTGGTAAGACGAGGATAAATTCACCCAGACAAAAAGGAGAAAACATAAACCAATTAGATAGTTTGTCAACAAACCAGCAATAAATCCCTCAACTGTCTTTCTTTTTGTTAAAGGTAGCCTAACACGGCCTATCCCTTTCCCGACCAACGCTGCGGCAGTATCTCCCATAACTGTGGTTATCAATACAAGTTCTATTAATTCCATTTCATAAAAAATATTCACTCCCAGAAGTAAAATTAACCAGACCGCAGCAGTAAAAATATAATTCGCAGGCCGGTCCTTCTCGGTAGCGCGGGTAAACTGATTTATCCAAGTATTTGGGTTGAATTTTATTCTATATACCTCTAAAGGGACAAAAAAGCACAGAAACCCAAGCAAACATATCTGAATTATAAAAAGAGAAGTAGCTGAGGATAAATCTAAAGCAGGCATTATAAGGTGATAGGCTAAGGGAATAGCCCAAACTGATAAATGAACTGCTTTTCGACCTAATTCATTAAAAAACTTGAATTCGTCTGTACTCTGTTTTTGTGTGTCATCCATATACAACGCCAATTGAGAGTTAATCTAGAACTGGAGGCCGACCACGAAAAAACTGGAATTTATGATAATCCAATGGATCTATTCCTTTTAATAGATATTGAAATAATTTTTCTGCTTTTTCACTAGCCTCACAGACAAAAATATCGAGGGAAAGGTAATCCCATTCTGGCCATGTATGTATATGGCAGTGACTCTCTACCAGAATGGCGATTATTGATAAACCGTATGGGGAATACTCCTTGACAAACATCTCTTCCAGATGAAGCTGGCTTTTCTCAATACTTCGCATGAGTAGGTTAGTTAATGGTTTTGATTCCTCCAGAAAAGTTGAATTGACTCCATAAAATTCAGCAACAATCTGATAACCAATAGTGGGAAGAGTCTTGACCTTCTTTTCATCGAAAGTATAGATAGCTGTCTGAGGATGTTTAGTTTCAAAAAGTCGCACCTTTTGAGGAACAGAATTGACCACGTATAAATTAGAAGTATTTCCTAGGATTGTGGCTCCTTGGTAGCGGTTAAAACTAGGGAAGTACTCTTCAATGAAAAATCCAGCCTCTAATAGATGTTGTTGACATGCCCAGGCTTCGTGAGGAGATTTAACTCCAAAGGAAATATAACCACTTCCTCCCTTCTTTGGATCTAAGAGGGTTACTGCTTGATCAAGAAATATCTTAAAGCCATTAACAGTATAAGGTGGATCCATTTCAAATGTATCAAAACAATGCCACCATTTTTTGGGAAAAGAGGTTCTAATATCCCATGATTGTGTTTTTAACACACTTAAGAGGTTTCTTTCCTGGGAGAAAGAATTTATTAATTTTAAAACACGAAAATCAATATCAATGACAAATATTTCTTTTGCACATTGAAGAAATGCTAATGCTAAAGAAACACCGTCGTCATCTCCAAGAATAGCAATTTTTTTGCCCTCTACATCTCCATTCTTTAACATCAAGAGAGCTCTTTTTATCACAGTTTCAGGAGTGCTACGAGATTGATCATACTTATATTCGGGGTGAGGACGATTATTAAGATATTCGATTACTGGTCTAAAAAATTCTAAATATTTTTTCGAGACTTTAAGAGTAGAATCAAGGATAAAATCTTTAAGAAATTCATTAGAATAAGATAATCCTAAGTTTTCTTGAATCCATTCAGTAGCAGCTGCAGATAAAATACTCTTTGTTTGTAAAAATCCTACTTTCAGTAATTCACCTCTAACAGCAGAAAGTACGGGAACTGGAATCCGAACATTTCTCGATAGTTCTTTATTGGTTATTTTCTGATCCTGTTGCCTAAAGATCTCTACAATAATCCGTTCAACTCCCTTTTCACCCTCCTTTAATTGACTTTTCTTCGCAATTAAACTAAAAAAGCTTTGAGGATCACCGAACATGTTTAACAAAACCCGATGTAACAAATTTCAAGACATAGTTAAAGCACCCACCAAGAAAGCTAAAACTCCTGACCACAACGCTGTTCGAGTATAAGTTCGCCCTTTTTTCCCAGTAGCAACTGACTGATCACGTAATAAGATTAGAACACTGTAGAAGAGAAATATAATGGTAATAATCATGAAAATGGCATAAAAAATGTTGTTTCGAAATATGAAGAACAATGGGAGTGGAGCAAGGATGATAACTATGGCAAAGAATATTGAAGCTAATTGTACAGCTCTTTTTGGCCCGTATTTTACAACAAAAGTATGAGAGTTTGCAGCACGATCTCCCTCGATGTCCATGATTCCTTTAATCAGTTCACGGCCGACAACACCAAAGAAAGTGATAGTTGCCATTATTAAAACAGTCATCGTAGTATTGCTATCTGTTCCCCCTTCTTTTCCAGCCATTGCAATCAGAGCTAGTATAAAGGGAGCCATATCACATGCAGCAACAGTCATATTACCCAACAATCCCCTCTCTTTCGTCCAAATGTTATAAGAAATTGATAAGAAGCTGAAAATCGTCACTCCAACGACTACTAGTAAATTATCCACGAATAGAACGAATGAGAGTATCATACCTGAAAATATCATCAATAGGGATAATACTAAAACGTACTCTGGCTTTAGATCTGGATTACGGACTAAAGGTCTATCCATTCGATTATTTATTCGATCCGCTTCATAATCATGATAATCATTAATAGCCATTGATGCTCCAACTATTAGGAATGGAATGGCTAATCCAAGAACTGCTAAATCCCAATATTGGGGGAGAAGTTCAAACACAGTAACTATTGTGTTTTTAGATGGATCAGGATGATGAACTAAAACAACAATCATACCGGCTGTTAATCCTGCTACCACTCCCATAATTCCGAGAGGCAATCGAGTCAAGTCATATATATCGTGAAGGATTTGCTTTAATGACAAATAATCTCCTCATGAAAAAGGCCAGTTTACCTATCAACATCCCCACGAATAAAAGCTTCCACTCTGTCTCGAGCTTCAAAATCTGGAATTTGTTCTGGAGGGTGTTTGAATGCATAACTCGACATGGAAATTAATGGGCCTGCAATATTCCGATCTTTTGCTGTTTTAAGCGCACGAATAACATCAATCATAACACCAGCAGAATTAGGACTGTCAATTACACTCAACTTAACCTCAATCGACAAAGGTTGATCTCCGAATTTCCTGCCTTCGAGTAACAAATAACAAATTTTTCGATCCCCTAAGAAGGGGACATAATCGGATGGGCCAATTCTTGTCGGTACATCATGAGGTAATAAGCTAGTGACCGCCTCTGTTTTGCTAATCCGTTTTGTTTTTAGTCTTGATTCAAATTTCATGTTTTCAAAGTCTGTATTACCTCCCACATTGAGCTGGAATGTTTTTTCAATTTCTATTCCACGGTCAAGCATAAGTTGTGCTAACACACGATGTAAAATTGTGGCTCCTACTTGAGATTTTATATCATCCCCAGCACAGGGAACCCCTTTTTCTTCAAACCTCTTAGGCCATTCTTTAGTTGGATCTGATACAATAAAAGTAGGTATTCCATTCGCTAAAGCGACTCCAGCTTCCAAACAAGCTTCAGCGTAAATTCTAGTTGCTTTTTCACTTCCTACAGGGAGAAAGTTGACTAAAACATCCGCTTCTGAATCTTGAAGAATTTTAGCAACATTAGCAGGTTTTATCTGGCCTTCATCATAGCAATGAAATGGTTTAATCATGTGAGGTGGCACCCCATCTAAGATAGGCCCAGGATACACAATACCTTCGGATTCAGGAACCTCTGAGAATTTAGGGGTACAATTAGGGTGAATCCATATTGCCTCACTTATTTTTTTTCCGATTTTATCCTTATTAACTTCAAATGCAGCAACGAATTCTAAATCACGTACATGATAGTCGCCAAATTTTACATGCATTAACCCAGGGACTGTGGAACCCTCTTTTTCATTACGATAATAATGAACCCCTTGAACTAAAGCTGAAGCACAGTTACCGAGACCTGCAATCGCGACACGAATTTTATTCATGGGATCAATCTTCCTTAGAAACTGAGAAATTAATATTGTAGCAAATATAAAACAATCCCACCCTCTATTATTGGAAATAAATTACTTTTTGGTTTATCAAAATAACAAGAGATCAGTTCTAAAACTACGCTACTTACTTTCTGTCAAGGATCTGAACAAATAACAGAGGAAAAACGCCTGAAAGAACAAGTTCTAAAATGAATTACTTATGTTTATCAAATATTTTTGATAATTGGCACAAAATTTATCCTTGAGCCATAGCTTGCAATGCAAGCTCAATGGTTTTTGTAATACTTTTTAAATAAGGCAACACTTTGTTCATCAATTTTGGTTTTGTCCTAATTACTAGATATAATCCTGAACCCCCTGTTAGATCATCAATGTAATAGACAGTATCTCCTGTGTTAAGAACAATAGAATCCAGAATCTGATTTACGGATATAAGCTGTGTTAATGTATTTTCAAAAGAAGTTATTAAATGGGCATTCAAACTTTCAAGAATTTGCAAATCATCGCACTCTCCTTCATTGTGGATGACCAAACCATCCGAATCTACGAGAGAAATGCAAGTTCCAGGTAGATCTATCCCACCAAAGGTTTCTTCCATGACACTGATTATTGCATGAGTCCCCATGGTTTAAATCACCATTAATGAAGATTAAAAAGACTTACCCAATATATGAACAGTATTTCACATTATATTAATATATATCTAGATACATTCAAAATGTCATTTAGGAGGTAGTATTCATTTTGAATTCCCAAAGAAATATAAGAGCTGAAAATTTATTTGTCTAATCTAGACAAAATCCATAAAATGCAAATTGAAAGCATTAATGGAAAACAGAGGGTAATTCATTTTGAAATTGTCCCTTTCAACGATCCTTAACACGTTAGATTAGATCTTTAGAAAGCATTTTCGGATGATTTCTCTAGTGAAATCATCCTACAAGCAAAATATAGATGAGTGGATTATTATGCAGAGAAGAATACTATTTGGAGCTTTTTTTGTAATTTTTTCCGCTTTATTAATATCTCAATTATTAATTTCAGCGAATGATTACTTACTTAATAACAATAATGACCTCCTTCAAGCCAGAAAAGTGAAAAAGGACCCAATTTTTATCGATGGTGATGCAGATTTTGTACGACAAGCGAATAGAAATAGGTGGCCTGGTAGTGGGACTCTCGGAGACCCATATATCATAGAACATGATGTTGAAATTCCTTATACAAAGGGGAAGAAGTCGTCCATTCCGCCAGCAGCCATCAGTATTAGTCATACAACAGTTCATTTCATTATACGCTCTTCTACATTGACTAATTACAATGGCGGTGTCGATGGGATCGTTCTTTGGAATGTTATTAATGGAGAAATCAGTGATAACTTCATCTTTAACTTTGTAAACTGCATTCTTCTTTTAGATTCAGATAAGAATGTTATTTCAAATAATGATCTTCAAGGTTACAGCGAGGTCACTTCTGTAAGTCCTGCTTCTCTGGGCATCCGATCCAAAATTCAAGGCTTTATCAGTCGCGGTATCTTTCTAGACCCCTCCAACCATAATATCATTACTGATAACAGAATTTCAGGTTTCACAGGAACAGGAGTAGAACTCTTGAACTCTTCTAATAATCTCATTGATGGAAATATAATTGATAACAATGCTGGTGAAAACGCAGTATTTCTCGCAGGATCAGACGCCAATACCATCATCAATAATGACATTTGTGATTTTAACACGATTTC
>JBHLPG010000065.1:8281-17656 GCA_048939725.1 Promethearchaeota archaeon
AATAACACCATCTCGGGTTTCACAGGAACAGGAGTAGAACTCTTGAATTCTTCTGATAATCTCATTGATGGAAATATAATCGATAACAATGCTGGAGAAAACGCAGTATTTCTCGCAGGATCAGACGCCAATACCATCATCAATAATGACATTTGTGATTTTAACACGATTTCTTCTTCAAATCCATCTTCTCTGGGCATTAGATCTAAAGTTCAAGGCTTTATTAGTCGCGGTATCTTCCTTGATCCCTCCAAGCATAATGTCATTGCTAATAACACCATCTCGGGTTTCACAGGAACAGGAGTAGAACTCTTGAATTCTTCTGATAATCTCATTGATGGAAATATGATCGATAACAGCGAGGGTGAAAACGCAGTATTTCTCGTAGGATCTGATTCCAATACCATTACTAACAACGATATTTGGGGGTCTTACGACTCAGATCCTTCCATGAGTCCACCATTACAATCCATCAAATATAAAATTCAAGGTTTTATCAGTCGTGGTATCTTCCTTGATCCTTCCAACCATAATGTCATTGCCAATAACAGAATATCCAACATTACTGGAACAGGCTTGTATCTACTCAATTCTAATAACAATGATATAATTGAAAATCAAATTGCAAACAATGCTGAGGATGGTATTCTCTTAGATGGATCAAGCAATTCTGAAATCTCTCATAACGTGATCTATGACGATGAATTTTATGGAATCAGTCTTTCTAGTGCATCAGTTGATAATATTGTAGACTGGAACGACTTCATTGGGAATAATATTGGGGGAACTTCTCAAATCAACGATGATGGTACAGGAAATCAGTTTACCAATAATTTCTTAGTTGACCACGACAACACAGATACCAATAATGACAATGTCTCAGATAATCCCTATCATATTGATGGAGATGCAAATAGTCTTGATTATAATCCATATGCCCTTCCTGTTCAACCTCTCAAAGACTTAGGGTTGGCTTTGGCAGATTTGGAGGCTGATGTGGATTGGGAATCGGAAACACTCAACTTAAAGAACCAAGGAAATTGGGAAACAGTCAAAATTCACCTTCCAATAGGTTATTCAGCGACAAACATTAACGTAAGCTCTATTTATACTGAGATTGTTGGTGCTGGTAGGCTTTTTGCAGAAAAAGAAGCCCAAGTTCAAAATCCGAGAACCTTGATAGTCAAATTCGATAGACCTGCATTAGTCCTCCTCTTGGAATCAGCATTGACAAAATTTCCAATTGAAGTTAAAATGAATGTAACAGGTTTCTTAAATGGAGAGTTTCTAATATTCTATGGGTATGATAACGTGACAGTAATCAATTCGGATCCAATTCTTGCGATAGACATTGTTCATGAAGAAGAACATCCTGGTCATGAAAAAGAGCAGACAGCTAACAATCCAGCAAAGATGTTTATAGAAGAAGTTATTAAACCAACTGTAGCTATTCCAATGCAAATATTCATTGATCAGGTTACTTATATTTCTCAAAAACCATTCGGATTGACTATTGGGATTCTTTTTGCTCCTATGATTACTTCTATAGTGACCCGTAGTTTTCATAAGATAAAATAACTCTGAAGTAGTGTAACTACTTCAGAATCTTCTTTTTTTCGGGATTATTAGGAAGTAGCTTTTGTTCTCTCAATGAAAGGTAATAATTTAAAATCCTAATAATGCATAATTTTTCGAGGTCAATATTATTGCCAAGTCGTTTTACATCAAGATATTTTGGGCGCGGTAAATTATCTGATACTGATTTAGAGAAATTAGAAAAACTCAAAAGTCAAATTTTGGAAAGTAATGACTTAATTCAAAAGGGAAACTACGGAAAGGGGTTAGATCTAGCAGAGCGGATATTTAAAGAAACTGAAGGAAATGAAGCCCTCAGTAAAAGACAAATAATTGTTGATGCTATAATATCTCAAGGATATGCTTTATTAGGCCTTGGGAAGCTCGATGAATGCCTCAATATGATTGAAAAAGGGAAAATACTTCTTGATTCGATAGAAGACATCAAGAAAAAGGAATTAATAAAAAAGCAAGCCATCCTAAGCGAGCTTAAAGCAATTTTGTATAGACGAAAAGGGAATACTGTATTAGCATTCGATTTTATGAACCACGCTTTATCTATAATGGAAAAATTCAAAGATAAAAGTATTCAGGCTGGATTCCTCAACAATATTGGCATTATTCATGTTATTAAAGATGAGCTTAATCAAGCCTTGGAATTTTTACAAGAAAGTCTAGCAATATTCGAAGAACTTGAAATTGGGCGTTCTAAATTAAAAGTACTCAATAATATTGGACTCATTTATGCCTCGAAAGGAGAATTGGATCTAGCCCTAGATTACTATCAGAAAAGCCTTGTTTTAAGTGAAGAATTCAAAGACAAACAGTCTAAAGCAACTTTGTTAATGAATATCAGCCAAATTTACCATAATAAAGGAGAAATTGAGTCCGCTTTTGAATATAGCCAGAAAAGTAGAAAAATCTTTGAAAAATTTGAGTGTAAATTTGAAAACGCTATCTGCCTTAATACAATTGGGATATTACATGAAATTAGAGGAGAATTGTACAAAGCTCACGATTTATACACAAAAGGATTCGTCATCTTTAAAGAAGTTGGAAATGAATCTGAAATTGCAATGAGTTATAATAATATTGGTAATACTTATCTAGACGGTGGAGATGTCGACAAAGCGATATCACATTATAATGAAGCTTTAGAGAGATTCAAAAACAGTGAAAATCATCTGGAAATCTGTATAACACTTTATAATCTCATTTCTGTGGGTATACAACGGTATTCAAAAGAAATTTCACAAAAATACTTACAGGATCTTCAAGAAATTTGTATGAAAAGAAAAGATAAGGTCATCAATCAAATCTATCAATTAGCACAGGCACTAGTACTAAAAACAAGTGAAAGGGTTGTCAAACAGGCTGAAGCACAGCAGATTTTCCAAAAAATGATTCGTGAGAATAATATAAAGCGTGAATTCTTAATTATCGCAAAAAAGAATCTTTGTGAATTACTCATCCAAGAACTTTCAACTTCTGGTGATGAAGAAATTTTAGGGGAAATTAAAGAGATTTCACAAGAATTATTGGGAATTGCTAAAGAACAAAAATCATCTTCACTACTCATTGAAACCTATATTTTGCAATCAAAAATGGCACTATTGGAATTAGATCTAGAAACAGCACGTCAACTATTAAACAATGCCCGACAACTTGCTGAAGAAAAAGAATTGCGGAGATTGGCCTTAATGGTATCAAGAGAATACGACTCATTATTGTCTCAATTAAGCAAGTGGACTGATATGGCTGATCGCGATGTTTCTTTAGTAGAAAGGTTGGAATTGGCTGAACTCGAAAGTATGGTCACTCGATTAATCAGAAAGAAGGCAGAGATCGATGAACTTTCAGAAGAAGAACCCGTGTTATTTTTAATTCTTGCCAGAAGTGGTATGAGTATGTTTTCAAAACATTTTGTTTCAGAGAGTCTTCTTGTTGACCAGCTCATAGGTGGATTTTTAACAGCGATCAATGCTTTTACTCAACAAGCTTTTTCTGAATCTGGTTCGATAGAAGGTATTAAGCACCGAGAATATACGATCCTCATGAATCCTACAGATCCTTTACTCTGTTGTTATGTGTTTAAGGGGCCTTCATATTATGCCCTCCAGAAATTAAAGAATTTTAGCGAAACAGTGAAAGTTTCAGGTAGTATGTGGGATATGATGCTGAAAGCGAGTACGATAGGTCAAGATATTTCTGAAGAACCAGCAATTCAAGATTTAGTTACAAAAATATTTCTTACATCATCTGAGGAAACTGTACAGAGTACTTCTGAAGTTTTCTTCGGGCAAAAAATGAATGTTGCCATTGAACACGGTATTTTCCTAGATGTTTCTTTTTCCAATATCAATTAACATATATAAAGTTCGATCATTAGTCTCTTGAGATCAATCAAATCAATAAAAAGAGATGGATGAATTAATTTTGGCTGTTTCTTTCATATCTGACTTCATCACACGTATAAAAGAAAAATTAAAACTTAGTAAACCCTCGAAAATCCTAGAAAATATTGAGCGACTTGTTCAAGAGGGAAATCTCGAGCAGGCTATGAAGGAACTACAGCAATTTGAAGAAACCTCAGATCTGGCAGAAAGTGATCGTCTTAGAGGCCAAATACTAAAATGTTCAATACTAAATGAAAATAGGGATTATGAGAATGGATTAAAATTATCCAAACAGACATTGACTAAGACTAAAGAGCTAGGACATTCAATATTAATGATAGATACTATGATTTGCCTAGGAAATGCTTTATTGGGTGTTGGTGAACTTGATGAATCACTGACAATTGTTGAAAAGATAGAATCTCAGCTTAAAAAGATCAATAATATTCAAGAAAGAGAATTATCCAAGAGAATTGCTGTGGCAATTGAGCTAAAAGGTAAATTATATCGACGAAAAGGTGATAGAGATCACGCAATAGAACTCCTCCAAGAATCACTAGCTATTAGAGAAAAACTTCAGGATTCTTATGCTACAGCTGATTTATTTAACAACTTAGGCATCATTCATGCATCAAAAGGAGAATTTGACCCCTCTCTAGATTATCTCCAAAAAAGTCTGGAGATCTATGAAGAGCTAAAAATAGATCAGCCTTTAGTCAAGATTTTCAACAATATTGGCCTTATCTATTCATACAAAGGTGAATTGGATAAATCCTTGGAATACTACCAAAAAGGGTTAGATCTAAGTGATAAATTTGAGAATAAACAAATTTCTGCTACATTATTACATAATATTGGGCAAATCTATTTGAGCAAGGGGGAATTGGATTTTGCTTTAGACTACAATCAGCGAAGCTTAGTCATATATGAAGAGCTCGATAGTACATACGAACTCGCAATTTGCCTTGATAATATTGGTAATATTTTTGAAAGTAAGGGGGAATTAGATCAAGCGCTTGAGGTTTATACAAGAAGTTTAAATATGTTTGAGAAGATTCAAGATAATTCAAGTATTGCTGTGAGCTTAAATAACATTGGAAATGTCTATAGAAAGAGAGGGGAAGCAAAAGAAGCTATATCATATTATCAAAAAGGTCTAAAATTCTTCGAAGAGGTTGGTAACAACCTTGAAACAAGTACAGCTCTTCATAATCTGGTTTTGACGACCGTATACGGAGAAGACGTTGGGGAACCTCAGCCATACTTACAGAAATTACAAGAAATTAATAGTAAAGAGGATAATAAGGTTATTAATCAAATTTATCAGCTATCAAATGCTATTGTCCTGAGGAAAAGTGCTAGAGTAGTTAAACAAGCTGAGGCTCAACAAATTTTCCAACAAATAGCAGAAGACGAGATTATTCGACATGAATATACAGTAGATGCAATGTTGAACCTTTGTGATATGCTTTTACTTGAATTACGATCCTCTGGGAATGAAGAAGTCCTTAAAGAAATCACAGGGATTCTGCAAGAATTACAAACTATTGCTGAAAACCAACATTCCTACTCATTGCTTGTGGACACATTTATGTTGAAATCGAAAATGGCACTTTTAGAGTTGGATCTCAATTCAGCACGACAATTATTAAACGAAGCACAGCAAATTGCTGAAGAAAAAGGTCTACAAAATTTAGCTATGATGATCTCTGGAGAATACGACACTTTAATGGATCAATTAGGTAAGTGGACAGATTTAATTGATCAAAATGTTCCAATGATCGAGAAACTAGAACTGACTGAATTAGAGGGGATGGTAACAAGGATAATTAGAAAAAAGGCAAAAACACCTGAATTTACTGAAGAAGAACCTGCTTTATTCCTAATTCTGACTGAAACTGGGGTAATGAGGTTTTCTAAACAATTTGCCCCAGATGGTACCCTAGATGATAAAGTTATTGGAGATCTTCTGACTGCTATCAATAATTTCATTCAGGAAACCTTTGCTGCAACTGGGTCAATTGAACGGATAAAACATAAGGAGCATACGTTACTGATGAAACCTATTGACTCATTACTATGTTGTTATGTCTTTAAAGGCCAATCTTATTCCGCTCTTCGAAAATTAGACACATTTATTGACACTGTCAAAGATTCAAGATCTTTATGGCGATTTCTGACTAGTTCGACTATATCAGACGAAGTTTTAAAAGCAGAAAAAGAGATGGAAGATATAGTTACAAATATTTTTCTTTCATAAGGAAATTATTCCTTCTCTGCCATATAATTTAAAATTAAAACAGACTTGATAATATTGGGAGATATAATATAAATGACAAAAGTTGTAGAGCGGCGATTAATGTCAGATTAAATGCTAAAATTCTTCTATTAACTTATCGTATATCATCAGAGATCATCTTAAAATTAAGCAAAATCCTTATTATCATCTCACGCGCTCCTCCAACTGCTTATGCAGTTGAACTGGATAGAAATTCTAGAATTACAATCATTGGATTCTGTAGAGGATCTGCATTCAATGTATACAGTAATATATATAGAATTTTAGATTGAAAAAAGACCAAGTTCTTAATAGCTTCGAGAAACGTACCATGAAAAGATAAAATAAATAGTATAGAAGCCGAAAGTAATCGTTTATGGAGTATTCATTTGGATAAACAAAATTCAATATAAAAACGGACGGTAAGGAGAATGAAAGATGTAACAATTGTAATTTGTGGGGCAGCTGGGCAAGGAATTGCCACCGTAGAAGATCTAATTACTTCAATTCTCAAACAAGCAGGATACCATTGTTATAGTACGAGTGAATTTATGTCGAGAATTCGAGGAGGCACAAATTCAACTTTAATTCGGGTTTCATCTGAAAGAATTAACCCCACATTCGTTGATCGAATCGATATTTTAGTTCCTCTTCACTCCTCAGCCCTACCCCATCTCAAACATAGGATATCTACAAACACAGCCATTTTGGGCGAAGAAAAGAATATTGACGAGCAATATTGTGTTAATCAAGAACAGGTAATCAAGATACCGTTTTCTGAAATTGCAAAGGAAATTGGTGGAGCTATTTATACTAACATTGTCGCTGTTGGAGTATTCCTAGCATTTTTTGAAGTTAAAGATGAAATATCTGAGAATTATCTTTCTCAGCGATTTACCCAAAAAGGGAATAAAATAGTAGAACAAAATATTGAGGCTTATAAAAAGGGTTATTCAATTGGAATTGACCTAGTTACAACTGGAAAGTTTAAAAATCCGCTCCAAAAAGATAAATCAGTAGTAAACAACATAGTTCTTAGTGGTGCTGAAGCTGTAGGCATGGGAGCGATTGCAGGAGGATGTAATTTTATTAGTTCATATCCGATGTCACCAAGTACGAGTGTACTTGTATTTCTGTCTCAACATGCAGAAGATTTTGATATTATTGTTGACCAAGCTGAAGATGAAATAGCAGCCATTAATAAAGGAATTGGAGCGTGGTATGCTGGTGGCAGGGCAATGATTACAACTTCAGGAGGTGGGTTTGCATTGATGACTGAAGGAGTGTCATTAGCGGGCATGTTGGAAACACCTATGGTTCTTCATATCGGTCAACGTCCTGGACCTGCAACAGGATTGCCTACAAGAACTGGTCAAGAAGATTTACAACATGTATTAAATGCAGGTCATGGTGAATTTGCTAGGATTATTTTAACTCCAGGAAATCCCCAAGATGCTTTCTATCTGACTCAAAAAGCTTTCAACCTTGCAGATAAATATCAAGTCCCAGTTTTTATACTCACAGACCAATTTTTCCTTGATTCTCATTATTCAATTCCTGATTTAGATCTAACTGAATTAGATAATGAGAAAGCGTTTGTAAAGACGAATCAGGACTATCAACGCTATAAGCTCACTGATGACGGAATATCACCAAGAGGTATTCCTGGATTTGGCAATGGTCTGGTTAATGTTGATAGTGATGAGCATGACGAAGATGGCCATATAACAGAAGATGTTCACGTTATCAGACCAAAAATGGTTCAAAAAAGACTATTTAAAAGATTAGAATTGTTGAGAAGAGATATTATCGAACCAGAGTTAATCGGAAACAAGGAATATAAAACACTTGTAATTGGATGGGGATCTACTTATGGAGTCATCAAAGAAGTAATTGAAAATATTGGCAGAGATGATCTTGCGTTTATTTATTTCAAACAAGTTTATCCTCTAAATGAAAAAATCAGTGATATTCTAAGAAAAGCAGAAAAAACAATAATCTTAGAAAACAATGCTACTTCTCAATTTAGTAAGGTACTCAAATTAGAATTAAACTTTGATGCCGATGAGAAATTTCTCAAATACAATGGATTGCCTTTCTCCGCGGAGGAAGTAATGGCATTTATAGAAGAACATTTATGAAGGGATTATTAAAATGTCAACAGAATTATTTGATATGCCGAAGGATACTGACATTGCATGGTGTCCTGGGTGTGGAAATTTTGGAATATTACGTATAGTGAAAACAGCCCTCACGGAGCTAAACATTAAACCAGAAGAATTAGTAATGGTTTCAGGAATCGGCCAAGCCGCGAAGACTCCTCATTACCTTAAAACGAATATTTTCAATGGCCTTCACGGCCGAGCGATTGCAGCTGCATTAGCAATCAAAGCTGTAAATCCCACTCTTACAGTTATTGTCGAAAGTGGGGATGGTTGTTCTTTTGGAGAAGGAGGTAACCATTTTTTACACAACATTCTAAGAAATCCTAATATTGTTCATCTCGCTCATGATAATATGGTTTATGGGTTAACTAAAGGACAAGCGTCTCCTACGAGTCAATATGGTTTTATCACGCCAGTTCAAGTTCAGGGAGTTTCAAATGAACCCTTCAATCCAGTTGCATTAGCAATAGCCCTTGATGCTGCATTTGTAGCTAGAGTTTTCATGGGGGATCAAGAAAAAACGAAAGAAATAATTAAAGCAGCAATTAGTCATAAAGGTTATTCATTTGTAGACATATTGCAACCATGTGTGTCTTTTAACAAAATAAACACCTGGAAATGGTTCAAAGAGAATACTTACTATTTAGAGGACTCATATACCCCCGATAATAAAGTAGAGGCATTTAAACGAGCTCTAGAACGAGAAAAAATCCCTCTAGGGATCTTCTACACCACGTCTAAGCGCACTTTCGAAGAAAACTTACCTGTATATAGAAAGAAGAAAGATCCCCTTTATACTAGGGATGTAAATCTAGATAAACTGAAGGAACTATTAGATTCAAAACGAAATTAGCAATAAATACATCAAATCTTGGGGTTTTATTTTGGCTGTAAAAGAAGTTTTAATGCTATTGTCTCGTTGATATGTTATAGGTTTATGTTGTGTATGGACTGCACTCCT
>JBHLPG010000332.1:0-4319 GCA_048939725.1 Promethearchaeota archaeon
ATGGGAAAAATCATCTGATTTGCGAATTTTCTCGGATGTAAAGGGATCTTTAGTTAACGAACCTACATGAACGAGAGCTTTTTTACCTGTAATCGATTTCAAGAAATTTGAGAGTGTCTTACTTGAAGAATGACCACTAAATCTAGTAAAGACTATCTTTTGCTTGTAAGATGGTTCTAATTTATGTAATAAACGATAACCTAATGTATTTTTGGCCAAAAAACCACAAAGTATAATCGTAGTGCCTGGGTCCTCCTTTGTCTGTTCAACCAATTCCCGTGAGTACCCCCCACTTAACATGCCGCCTCCAGTGATTACTACTTCATCCTCAAATGGTTGTACTAGATAATCACTCAAATGTCCCTTGGTTTTCACTCCTGAAACCCTTGCTACTTTTGTGGCCATTCCAAGGGTGCTGATTTTTCTCTCTTTCGTCAAGCCTGATTTTTCTAACTTAATCAATATTTCCTGTGCCCTGCCCACACTAAATGCGGGGATGATAACTCTTTTATCCTCTTTCACGGTTTGAAGAAGAAGTTTGTCTCGTTTTGCTGGATTAAATGCTGGTTGACCAAAATAGGTACTATCAACAATAGTAAGATCAGCATTATGAGGAAGGTTTGGAACTTTTTCCTTAAATAATGCCATTGGATCTAAATTTAAATCTCCAGAGAAAAGAATCTGTTTACTACCACATTCAACAGAATAGGCCAAAGATCCTTGGATATGATGTGCGGGATAAGGTTTGATCACAATATCTGGAGTTATCTGATATTCCTCTCCTGTTTTAATTGTTATATATCGGTCAAGCATTTGATAAACATGAGCAGCTTGTGAAAGAGCCTTAAATCGGTGATCATATTCTCTAATTGTATTACTTGTGTTTTTTTTCATTAATTCAAGATTGTCATGAAGTAAAAAATTAGCTAAATTTTTAGTCATACCACTTCCAAACACACATCCTTTGTATCCTTGGGCATAGAGATAAGGGATAGCTCCAATGTGATCTAAGTGAGCGTGTGTTATCAAGATGCCATCTAAATAATTTAACGCCTCATTCCAATAAGGAATCTGATAATTCGAAACTGACAACCCATAATCGATTAGAATGTTCGATTGAGAAGTAGAAATCAGAATCCCCATAGTTCCAATTTGGGCTCCTCCCAAAAACGTAATTCTCACTTTAATTTCTTTTGAACTTGAGATCGGATAGGCTAATTTCTCTACATAGGTTTTTAGTATCTCTGGAGGAATTTCTGAATTTAAATCGCTTGATTTTATCTCACGCGGTTTCAAGGATGCAGAAAAAGGTTTGATAAATGAATCAAAGACAAGTGGGATTGAAGTAATATTATTTCGAATTAAAACATCTTTTAGCTCTACAGTTAACTCGTCAACTGTCTTTGCAGTTTCTGGTTTCCACGATTCAATGAAGTGGTCTACTTTTGCTCGTTCTAACTTGAATAGGGTTTCCTGATCCAACCAATTCTTCAGAACGGGAGCAATTACATCATAATTTAATTGCTCTGCAATTTCATCAAGATATTCTGGATATCGTTGTAATGTTGTGATTGGGAGCTCAAAAAAAGCCATTATTTCAGATTTTGCCATTGGAAAGAATTCCAATAGTCTTTTTTTCAATTCTTCCGTAGCTGCTAAAGGAATCCCTAAAAATCGTAATAAAAAGCTGAAAATAGATAGCAAATTGCCTTCAACATTCCGTACCCGAAGATAGTTAAGGAGTTTCAGATTGAATTTCATCACAGAATCAGTGTAATCTTCTATATTCGTATATAAAAAACGGAAAATAGTTCTATAATCCTCTAAGTCAAATATTTTAGATAATAAACCTATCTCAACAAGTTTAAGAGTGACCTCAAAATTTTCGATTAGTATTGAAGATTCTGAATAGTCATTACGAAAAATTGCATGAATCGCCTCCCAGATCTTGGTTTCTAAAGGGAATAACTCAGAATTAACTATTTCATACTCCTGAACTAGACAAAAGAGTTGAAATCTTTGATCAGGTGAAAGCTTTTCTATTTCTGTTGTTAAATCGAGTGTATTACCTGAATTTATCTTTTTTTTAAAACGACTTACTAATTTTTTCACGTGAGAATCAGGAAAATCCATGGGGCCACTTCTCCTAATACAAAAAAGGGATACCTCGAAATTTCTTAAACCACGGGTGTCAGCTTATAATCAATATAACCTTTGGATAATATTGGTGTTATTGCATAATACTCTGTTGCTGGAATAATTCCCTCTAAAACTAATGCGCGGTTAATTAAATCTAATTTCCAATGAGATGTTGCTGCTGTCGTTCCCCCACGGAATTTTTGATTTTCTTTTAACCATCCTACTATGATGTCTCCTTCCAAGCGTGCTTTAGACACAGTAATTGCAATAAATTCGTTAAGAGCTGGTATCCCATACTTATTCTCTAAAGCATCTAATCCAAGATTTACGAGAAAAGGGCCATCAATCTTCTTTCGTAAATTTTGTTTAGAGGTTTCAAGAATTTCAAGTAATTGATCAATTTTTTCAGGAAGTTCAAATCGATTTGATGTATTCTCCGCGATGTATCTCTCAATACTTACAGTTTGATCTATCCACTTTTTCCCCCCTGTGAAAATATCCAAATAGGGTTGATTTGAGTCAAAACTCACACCCTCACGGAATACTGTAATTGCTGGCCTTTTATTGTTCAAATGGTTAGTAATTAATGGTAAAAACACAATGTCTAAAGCTTCCCCGATCGTCGTGGTTGCCTCAAAAAGATTCCAAGAACCTCGTTCAAAACCTCCACCAAGGAGATCATCAAAACCAGCTGATCCAGTAGAGATATGATGATCGTCATGATCGCTCATGGTCTCTGATTTGAGAATAATTGCTGGAAAACGATATTTGAAAGGATAGAATGTTGTCAATCGTCCATTGGCTAGAGAAGCAAGATAAGTTTCATTTTGTATTTCTCTACCACGCATTTTTTGGAAACTTAATTCACGAATCCGTCGTGGAATTCCATGAGCCGATGTGATAGTTTTTTTACTAAGAACGGATATACCATCAACAATCCAATCTAAACTCGTAGGTTGCACTCCTTCTATAACAAATATAATTTTAGAGGCCTCTGCTCCTAAATGCTGGACAATTGCAGATGCCCAATGACTAACCTGGCTTTCAGATAGATTTAGTGTTAAGGCATTCCAACTATCTATTACAAAGATTTTCTCCGGCAAATCAGCTCCTAAGGCAAACAGCTGTTGTACAAATTCGGGTATTGTTTCATAATTAAATTTTAAAAATTGATTACTAGAGGTTTGGATTCTCGATCGTGTAGCATCAACAAAAAAAGGATGCTTTCGGTCTTGAGGAATTTCTTCTAATATCCAAGGGAAATCCTGCATCATGATCTCAGGATTAATTCGTGTGCTGATGAAAAAAGAATTTGGAAAGGAGGCCACCAAGTCTAAAGCCAAACTTGATTTTCCAGTTCCAGGGAGTCCTTTAATTAGAAGAGAATAACCTTTGATCTTATCTAACTCGGGAAATTCAGGAGCAAGTGTTCTTACCATTGAGATTCTCTCATCTAGTAAAAAACACTAATTTTTATAAAGATAGTTGAACTTCATGCGTTAAAAAATTCTTGAAGTGCATCAAGGTCATGAAAAAGTGAAACATTATTGAATGTTGGTTCAGGAAGAGAATTCACTGGATCTAGAATCACTATATTGTTTTTAAAATCTCTTGATAATTCTCGTTCTGCTGCTAGAATCCCAGTTAGGCTCTTTGATACACCTAAATGGAAATTTCTCTTCCGAAAACGTCCTTTCGATTTAAGATCAAGTAATATAAATGTTTTTCGTGGTTTTATTGATTCAATCTCAAGTCCACAGAAAGCAGCAATCGAACGAATTTGGTTCACGACATCTTTCATTGTTTTCACTTCCATGGGAAGTTTCTATGATCCCTTAATGAGAGAACCTCTCAAAATTGCCTTCTTATTTTATTATCAGATTCGATTGTTTAAAAGTGTTCTAGTTAAACTTTTCGTATCTCTGAGCCAGAATCACCTAGGAAGAGACCTTAGAACTAGAAGAAAAGTATTAAAGGTGCCTTCTGGAAAGAATTCGATTAATTCGGCCTACAGGATCCGCCCTGTAGAATTTTCCTTATTTTAAAAGGAGGAATTCAGTTCATTAATGTTTTTTCAAGCTGAGATTGTTCTAATATCCCATAAGGTGTAATATACCCTGTAATAAGCTTACTAGGCGTTATATCAAAAGCTGGATTACTAAATTTAATATCGTCAGTAT
>JBHLPG010000333.1:0-4317 GCA_048939725.1 Promethearchaeota archaeon
AGCCTTCGATTTAAGAGGAGCGAACAAACTCCCCCGAATAGACTAGCGTACTCACAAATTTGACACAGTGGAGAATTAAAGAAAACTTCATCAAGAAAAGGGGAACTAAAAACAGGTATTTCTGGATTAGTAGTCAAAATTATCTCACCTAGGAATATGTGTGAAGGTCTACCTAGAATTGTTGATACCGCTTAAAAACTCGAAATTAAAATTTCATAAATCACAATAAATCTGGAAAATCGGAATGTAATATTTTTGGAATGTACTAATTTTAATGAAATAGATTTCGAGTATAAATAGATTCTAGCCCAATAATTATTGAGTAAGGATGCTGACTGAAGAGGAGTTAGTAAATCATCTTGAAAATGTACTAGTGGACAAACTCAAATTTTTAACTTATATCGAGTTACAAATAACTTCAAAATATCTAGATCTCCAAAAGATGATCAAACAAGATCAATTAAGGATTGATCTAGCTGCAGTTCACCAAATTGATAGTTCAATTTACTTTTTTGAGGCGGAAACGACGTTACACATTAAGCATCCCGAAATGTATAGGAATTTCTGCGACTATTGTTATTTAATCTGCCCTGATGAAGCATTTGATTCACTACCTTCAGAAACAATGCGACAACAATTAAGTTGGGCTGAGGAATCAGGGATAGGCATCATCACTGCTTCAAAGGAGGGAGCTTTAAGAAAGCGACTTGGTGCAAAGCAACAATCACTGGCCCCAGAGGTCCGAAATGAGGTCTTACGTATGATGAACAAACGTTTCCGAATCCGTTTCTCCACACTTCCCCTGTGGCAGAGATCACGAAAAAATACCCGAGAATAGTCTAATGCCACACGAAACCAAGATCAGAGTGTGTACTGAGACAGAAAAAAGGAAGGCAGAAATCTTCAACAAAATTGATGATCTTCTAGCGGCAGAACGATGGAATGAAGCATCGATTCAACTCCAGTATCTGTATCGAAATGCGCCTAGTGTTCGAACTCAGGTACAACGTAAACTCGCAAAGCTTTACTTGGAACTGAAGAATTACCAGAAATGCTTAACCTATCTTCAAGATCTTATCCCTACTAGTAACACTTTCATCAACAAGATGATCATTGAATGTCTACTTCAGTTGAACAATAAAGAACAAGCTCTGCTGCATCTGGCAAGGGCGCCTATAGTACCCATAAAAAAACGAGATCTATTTTTTCTAATATTTCCCGAACTTAAAAACGAGTTTTCTTCAGATAAAGCAAAGCAGTTACTTGATCCTCAAGTTACCCTCCGGTGTCCTTTATGTACCCAGTTCTTGTTTTTTACTGAAAACAAACTGAGATGTCTTTTCTGCAAAATCGGGGTGCAAAGCTAGGAAGGTCTCTGTTGTTGAATGAAATTCAGTTCAATTCCTCTCTAGCAGTACTAGGTTGATCCAGCTTATGTAGATTGAATTTATTGTAAGGTAATTTGGCTTATCATTATCTCTTTGAAGGATTTTGTACTCAATTAATTTATCGCAATGATACAGAAGTTTTTTCCTAGACTCGTCTAACCGCTCTGTTAACCCTGAAATCGTCCAAGTGTCAACTTTAGCAAACAATGAGAGAATTTTGGCTGCAATATCAGATCGCGAGGCGAAATAAACCACTAAATAATGCTCATGTGGCTTTTTTTCCCGCAGGTAATAGATTAGATATTGGCCATGACGTTTTTGACGAATAAACCCAAAATCTTCTAAAACCTGTAAGTGCCATCGTAATAAGGCAGTTCCTGTAGGGATTCTTCTTTTAATTTCTCTAAAATGCAAAAAGTCATTCTCCTCCAAGAGCTGTAAGATAATCGCTCTAGTGTCATTAGTTTGGATTTCTGAAGCAGATAATTTCCTGAGTCGTGGAGGATAAAGAATTTGCCCAATGAGAAGTGAGAAAAAAGTTGTTATACTATATCCTAATGTTTTATCAACGGGTATACTGACTTTGTTTTCACCGTGACTTCGATGAAGAAAGATGGATCCTATCAAGAAAACCGAGGTAATAATCATAATTCCTATTGATAAGGGGACTACACTCTCAAAAAGTTCAAAAATACCAATGTTTCTATTGACATCCTGATTATGGAAAATCTTGAGATAGATTTCCAAATCACCGTCTTGATCAGAAGACCAGACGATATATAATGTATCATTTTCGTTAACAAAGCTATCTGGAAACAGACTCATATGATCATCAGAGGTTAAAAAATTCTCATCAGACCAATCTAGGTTACCTATTTTCGAAGAACGAATGTAGAACACAAAATTCCTTTGATATATCACATTGACCGTTTTATCTTGTGCTGAAACAAATACAGTTCCTTCAAGATTATTTTCATTAATTTTAGGGGGAGTTACCTTAGAATAAACCCAATTTTCTCCATTATCCTTCGAACTCCAAATAACTGAACTATAACTACTAACTTGTTCTTGAATAAGAAGAATTATCATCCCATCTTGGTTAATATATGCATCACATAGCTCCTCCCCAATCGAATTATTTGAAAGAGCAATAATTTGTTCTTGTTGCCATGATCTGCCACTATTTTCACTCTTTTGAAATGCTATGTCAGTCGTACCTTGGGAATTAGTAGTATAAAAAACCCAAATTGAATTTGAGTCTGTAATGACTTGAGCATATTTTTCATCGAATGAGGTGTTTGTAAGCGCGTAGGCTTGACTCCAAGTCTTTCCATCATCCGAGGAATTCTTATACCAAATATCATTACTATTTAACCGATTAGAGTGCCAGAAAATCCACATTACTCCATTAGAATCAACTAAACAACTTGGATTCTTATCAATAGCAGGATTATCCGTTATTCGAATGGTTGTCTCCCAAAATTCATATGGATATTCCGATTTTGACGCCCAGATCTCGCCTTTGGTTGAATTACACGAGACCATCCAAAGATGACCCGACTTATCCTGAAATATAGAAGGGTCAAAATCATCCCAAGTATTTCTTGTGACTTGAGTGGAATTTATTTCTAGATAATTAATATCATACAGGCTTATTGAATTATTAACATTAATACCTGCCTTTATAAAGATAACAGGAGAAATAAAATGAATAGTATTAAGAATCAGAAGTAAAAAAAAACATAAGATTATTTTGAAACTTAACTGGTTCACTGACTACCCTCTATAAATTCCTATCTTCTAGATAAGAAGTTACCTGCACAGTTATAATGTCACAAAAAAAAATTAAAGGAATAATAAAAAGATATTTGTAAAAGTGGAAGGATTTGATACTATTCCACCTTTGCCATTTGATATCCATGATTTTTTCTTTTTCTAAAGAGTATGAGAATTGCGAAGGGAAGAACTATCATACTGCATAGAAAACCATTAGTCACATTAGGTGTTTCTATTGATGTAGAGGTAGGTTCAGGTGTCTCGGAGGTTGAAGCAAGTGGAATAACTGAAATTTCGTCGGAATAATCACTTTCACCATAGTTGTTCACAGCAGTTACAACATAATAATAGGTCATTCCATTGCTGACCGTAGTGTCAATGAATTCCAAAGAGGTTGTAGATCCAATAAAGTTATAATGGCCTGCATAGGTTGATCGATATATTCTATATTCAAGGATCATAGAGCTCCCACTATCACTCGGTTCACTCCAAGAGAGGGTCACTAGATTACTGGAACTGGTCGCCATGAGATTTAAAGGAGGAGAGGGGACTTTATTAGATGCTAGAACAGTTACAGTGACTTCATCAATGGCGTTTTGACCAGCGGAGTCGTAAACAGTACACCGATAAGTATAGGTGCCCTCACTCAATCCATCAACAGAAATTGTTATAGTCTCTCCTGACGTGTTCCAGGCTCGATCCCTCACTAATGTCCCCTCCCGTGTGATATTATAAGAAGAGGGGTCATTGTCTGATGGAGTCCAAGTAATAGCATTACCTGTTGATCCTACCTCATATGACACATTCACAAGAATATCAATTATAGGGATAGGATTTTCCTGAAGGCCCCAGGTCCCCAAAGCTGGTTCGAGATAAACCCATTTCCTGACAAAAAAATCATCAAGAAATAGCGTTCCAGGTTGAGTTCTTAAGTTTCTGACCCGCCACCGAGTAAATCCATTCGTAGGGGGTTCATTAAAACCACCCACATGAAGTTGATTGTCAGCATAATGATAGACGCAAAAATCAGTCAGATTTACCCTCCACTCCAGCTCAAACCAGTTATATTCCTGTTCATAAGGACAAATGGGAGAAAAATCAATATAAGGTATTTCACCTGGATTATATTGCCACATTTCTTCGGTCAATCTTT
>JBHLPG010000066.1:0-17483 GCA_048939725.1 Promethearchaeota archaeon
AAGAGAAAAGAGGGATTTTTCTAAACTCTGCTTGAAACAAATTGAGCAGATTCTTTCTTCTTTTTCTCAGATTGAATAACTACTGTTCGCGCCCATTTCTGAGTTAATCTCTGGTTAAGATCTGGAACTTGAGTTTGGTCTTTTACAATCAATCCAAGAATTATATCTATTGGCAAAAAGAATGATTTTCCAATTGCAGAAATAATGATATTTTGTAGAATTGGCCTGTCACCTGTAGCTTCTGACACTATCTCGAGATTTAAAGCCATTTTACCTAAAGTTTGCCCATAATAATGTTCCATAGCTACCGTATATACGAAGAAAACAATTGAAGAAGGGCCTAAACTAAAGAACCATTGAAAGGGGCTCCAAATGCCAAAAGACCACCAGCTCCAATCGCTGGTAGCAAAGAAAAGAATTGAGCTAAAAGTACTAGCAATTGCACCAGTAATGAAAATATCAATTAACCAAGCCCAAAAACGAGGCCATCCTTCTGCAATAACCAGTTTATTACCCGTGGGTTCAAATATTTCAACTTCTGCCTTCTTAGTTACTTCCTCCACTGTCGTCCGATCTTCCGAGAGGAGGATTTCACCACATTGAGAACAAAATGCACTATCAGGTTCATTTAAAGAGCCACAATTTGAGCACTGTAGATTAAATTTAGGAGGAGGTCTTTCTATAGCTTCAACTCTTGTTGCTGGGACTCCTTGATAATATCGCACGCGTTCTGGTCGTTTTTTTGTGGTCCTCAGTCCACTCCATAAAAGAATAACACCTAATAAGGTGAGTAAACCACCAAATACAACGAGTACCCATCCAATAGCATTAAGGATAGGAATATTGGCCCCAACAGTGAAGGTGACATCTATACTATTTAATTCACCTAGATCTTCCTGCATAAGGATAAAAGAAATGGTTTCACCACTTGTTAAAGTTTCATATGAAGGATCCCATTTAAATGTTGTTCCAGTAACACCACTTCCTTCAAACCATGAAACACTCTCTACCGATGGTTCAGTCCAACCTGTTGTATTAGAGATAATATCATATTCCATCTGATAGACTTGATCTTGCCTATCTTCACCAAATTCAAAACCATAATACTCAAAGTTTGTAATCTGTAGATAAGCAATACCTGTTCCTAGAAATGAATCAGCGTCAGATTTTGTACATAATCCGAAAAAGACTTCATCTGATGCCGTTTTTCCATGGGCATTAATTTTAAACTTAACAAATCTAGCAGGATCAACTTCTATTCCTATTTGAACATCGTCGAGAGGAATATCCAATCGAATTGCCGAGAAATTAGCATTAAAGTCCTCAGATTGGATCGCGATTGGAGTGGTCATGAAATACCCTTCTCCATCAGTAAAGAGTGGTACAAACAGGAGAATCGCCGAACCACCAATAAAGATAGGAAATCCAATCAAAATGATGAAGATGCCTGCAATTATTTTTATTGCACTTGCCATAATTTCAACACTCTTAATATTTGCATTGATGTCTAATCAGGATTAGTAACGATTATAAATAAATAATTAAAGTTTGCGGTATCGTTATTCGGAATAATGAGGTTTAAAACCAATCAATCTTACATTTTTCAGTCCATTACTTGTATAAATTCCAATTAAGCTATTATAATTTTAAAAAGCGTTTTACAAATATAATCAATCTAATGCGAATTGTTTTGCCGTGATTCATATTTCTTTAACGTGTTGTACAAAGCCGTTTCTAAGTTTATATCTAAGAAGTTTGATAAACAGATAAGTGCGAAAAATAAATCACCACATTCCTCTTCAATGAGCTTTTTCTTGGACTTTATTTGTTTTACACGTTGTAAGCCACGAACTTCATAAAAATTCTGAAGAGCCCGTGATAGTTCCCCCAATTCTTCTGTGATTGCTGCTAAAAGCCATCCAGGATCCCAGTAGCCTCCATGGGTTTGGATATACTTGTCTACTTCACCAGTTAAACTGCTTAAATCCATAATTAGTCACTTCAAAGATGTACCACTTTTGAATTTTTAATACTAATGTCGTTTGCTAATCCTCTATTGTTCGAGGGAATTTTTAAATTTCCTTTTTTCTTTGTTCAACTGTTTTGTCGAACAAATATTAGCGAGGTCTAATCAATGAGTTATGTAGAAAAGGCATTTTGGGATTATTTGAAATCAACATTGTTTGGTGGAGTGAGAATTTTATTATCAAGGCGTCTCATTCTATTTTCTCTTATTTTATTCCTTACATCAGTGGTTACAACAAGTGCTTTTGTGCTTCAAAGCCAAGCTTCAGATTTAATAACTAACGATATGCTTAATCTATTATTTTCTGTACAAATAAGCATTGCAATTGGATTTATTATTTCAGGATTACTGTCTAAAAAGCTAACTTTGTTACTTCGTTTTTTTCTGCTTCTTCTAATTGCAGTCATCTTTACGGTTATAGCTACTATTTCAGACCTTCCAATTACCTATTTTCCAGTAATGGCTCTATTAATATGGGCATTTTTGGTACCTTTAGCTTCATTCTCATTTGCAAAGGGTCTTTTTTCCAATAAAATAACAGGAAGCGTATTATTCCTAGGAAAACCTACTACAGATCGCAAATCTATTTTTTCTGGAGTTATGACACTAGTTGCATTGTTATCTTTGATTTGGAATTTGATTATGATCTACATGGGCTTAAATAAAACACCTATAGGCTATTCATATATTATTCTCGGGATTATTGGAGTTGGGGTTGCCCTCCTAGTTATTCTAATAGTACAAGGAATTTTATTAGGTGATGATGTTTTTAATACAATAATAGGCTTTTTCTTCGTTATGAGTTTACCTAACCAAATCATGATCTTTATTACGTCTATTGATGGATCCGCAAGCATTGTTACTGGCTTTAACTACATAATGGTTCTATTTTCCCTAATTTATACAGCCCAGAATGTTTCACGTCGAATAAAAATGAAAGGAGTTGTCACAGACTCATCCAAAAAGGCTTTAAAGGAGGATCCCTTCCGAATTGGTAGGTTTGTTGGTTTTGTTGGAGGAGAAGGGGTTGTATTAATCTATTTGGGACTTGCTTTAGGATTTCAAGTCTTTCAGCTACAATTAATGGGTGGATTGCTACCTGAGATCATAAAAGGGTTAATCGGAGATCTCTCATTTTCAGAGGTCTATCATGATATTACCTTATTATTTATGGTATTTATTCTTGTTATAGTAATTCTTTTTTATATTGTCCAAGGGGGATCTGGTTATTGGGAAGCTGACATCTTTAGGTTTGATTTTCTTCCCCCCTATGATGATCTTGTTAACTATATGGAACGAATTAAAAGAGGAGAAATAAGTAAAACAGATATTGCGTTGACTGTCGGGAAAAAAGCAGTTGAAGCGAGTGGAGTCGGCGTGTTTTCTGCTGCTAAGAAGTTTAGAAACAGAATCTTTAGAAACAAAAAGGAATCGGATTAGGAAGGATTACATACCAAAATCCTTCTTCATTTTGACATTTAAACTTTCATTTTAATTTTCAAGGTCATCTGTTCTAGTACTGCCCTTTGATATGATATTATGTTTGTGAATCGATTCTTGAGATATAACTTTTGCCTGGATTTCCAGTTTTCTGTCTGAGAAGTGTTTCAAGGCAAGTTGCAATAAATTTCGGGTGACATCTTCGACAAACAGAGGATTTTCCCACATTTGATCAATGATCCATTGCTCATCCTCGGCTTTAAGAAGTGAAAACGTTGGAGCTGAAAAGCTCTCATCAAGAATCATAGTAACATCTTCCATATCAGGAATATCAGACGTGATACCTTGAAAGCTTATTTCAGCATAAGCACGCTGGATGTGTGTTCGGTTTGCTGAATTTTGAGAGAGTGCATGAGGACAAGCAGTACTCCCATAAGTTCCTAAAGTTAATTTGTGAATGATCTTTCCATGATCCCACCAAGTGGTCAATTGAGCGTGATAATTCTCAATCGAAGACCGCTGAGATATTGGAGTAGTTTTATTCGTAAAAAAAATGAATTCAAGGGTAATTGATCCTTTTTCATAGGGATGTCGTTTGTTTAATGTTTCTAGAACGTGAGTTGACATCTCTTCTAATGAATAATGAGTATGAACTTCACTACTTAAGATCTCAGATATTGATTCCACAAAACGGGATAGATGAGCTCCTTTCCGAGAGGGGGGGAGATTTATTACAACGCTCACAGTTGGCTGATATCGATATACTTTGGTTCCTCTAGTGATGGAGACTTGAGTAACGAAATCAGTGAGTCCAACTTCATCTAACGATAATGAGACATCAGGAAATTGATCTTGTGTTTCTTTTTCCATTCAAAACAGTCCTTGTACAAATGTGTTTTAATCAGAAATAGGAAGCTAGTAGATAATCTTTGTATTGACTATTTCGATATTAAATAGAGGTGATTACCACTTAACCAAAAGTTTATTGATTATGGTTTAAGAGGAATGGAATCCTTAACTTAGATATATTACAATAAGAATAGGTGAATCTGGATAATAAACCAAATATTCTTAAATTAACCTTGGTACATTAGGGATTAGAATCATTTAAAATTCACAATTTGTCGAAAAAGCATATCTTCAAAATCGATTATTAATAAAAATAAATATTAACCTCTAAACATTGTCAAAATAGCTTTTAAGCGAGTCAATCATGGTTGAAATCGGATTATATGTGCTGATGAAAGAATGGCTACCCCAAAAGTGATCAGTATTTATTCACGAACCCCTAGCTGTGGAAAAAAGACAATAGCTCTGAATTTCTTTTTAGCTTTTGCTCATTCGAAACCTGGACTTCGTATTCTTATTGTTGATTTTTCAAGGACTGAGAAGTTAAGATATTCACTCTTTAAATATGGTAAATCTCATTTCACTAGTACAGACTTCCTAAGTGAGATTTCTGAAAATACACTTGTTCGTGAATCTTTGTCTATATTTAAGGATGAAGATAAGGGTTCATTTGTGCGGGTTCTTCCCTCCTCTGGCATTCCAATCACCCAAACTAATTTACAGGAACGTACAAAATATAGAGTGAATGCACTTTTCTTCAAAGATACAATAGACCTACTTGCTTTTATTCTCCCAGTTAGTCTTGATGAAAATAGCATTACGACGGCTGCAATTTTGCAAAGTGATATGGTTTGGATTATTTCATCAGAAAAGTATCCAACATTCAGTTTGACAAAATCTACAATTCAGAATTTCTTATCTTTTCTTACCACACCCACCTTGGTAATAATGAACATGATCAAGCCACCTGTAGTTTTTGGGAAACTTGATAATAAACTCGAACAATTGGAATCAAAATTAAGACATCCCATTTTTTACACCATTCCTTGGATTTCTGAGATCTATGAATTTTCAGATCAAGGGATTTACTATTTAGAGCTACCTAATTCCGATGTAAATGAAACTTTTCATGATTTACGTAACAAATTCCAAGATATCACTGAAAAAGAGGAGTTTGGAAGAAATATCGATGATACTGAAGCATCACCAATTGCATTGTTCATAACTGATGGTGAATCTGGAACAACTATGTATTATTACTTCTTTGGAAAAGCGGAGGACGAAATGAAAAATCCTGTACTCATAACAGCAGCTTTAACTAGTATTGCCCACATGGTATCAGAAACCGCAGGACGAAGAGGGGATTTACGTTATATCGATAATGGAAATATGAAAATTCTTCAAAGAAAAGGCAAACAGGTAATTGGGATTCTCTATAGTCCTGTAATGAACGATACACTTACAGAATTACTTTTTCAGGTTATAAAACAATTCGAAAAGGAATTCAAGGAAGCAATCATTGATTTTTCTAACACTGGAAGTACCACGGGATTTGAAGGGGCGACAGATATTGTAGAAGAGATTTTCGAATCATTTGTATTCGATATTGAGACTGTAAACGAGCAATTACGTCAAAACATACTTGCTTATGGGGCTGAAATGGATCTCTTACGTGGAAATCCTGAGAGACTTTTTCACAATTATGTTCAAAAAAATTTTTCTGACCTTGCTGTAAAGGATTTGTTGCTATATGAATTCACAACGTCACATAATTCCAGACATGAGTATCTGTTGGAATTGGGGGCAAATCCAAGGCTAAAACGCCAAGAATTAGAAGAGAAAACAGGGAGAAAGCTTTGTTCGTGTACAGAACCCCCTCAGTATATTCAAATACAACCATTTGACACATTAGGAATACTAGGTCTTCCAGAAAAATTACGACCTACTATTAGAGCGCTGTTAACTTCAAAAGTGCTTTCACCAGAAACATCTACGGAAATAACAAAACGCGATCAAGACTTGGAACTTGAGTGCTTAGAAGAATTAAGAAAACGAGGATATGTTAAGCGAGTCTCGCCTACGAATTCAAAATTCCCTATCTAATACGGAACATCAATGTCATGTTAATCTGAGAAAAACAGACCCATATAATATCAAAAGAATTTTCAAAGCAACAAAATACTTGTTCTCACTAATCAAATGATATTTATGTGTGATTATAAAACCGACTTAAAATGAATAAAACTAAGATAACACCTAATATCACACTAAAAAAATGCGTTCCCAGTGAGACTGTGGCTGGGGACAAGAAAAATTAGTTAATCATATCAAGTTTAATACTGAAACCTATATACAATCTATTTAAAACGTTTCAAAATAACAAAATCTACTAATGAAAGATATAAAAAGGTGAAATAGTTGAGTAATGAGGATCATCGTTTATGGAAAATTGTATTACTTGGAGACGGAGCTGTTGGAAAAACCTCTCTTCGAAAGCGCTACTTAGGCGAGGGGTTCGAAACAGATTATTTAAGTACAATGGGAGCAGATTTTGCATTATATGATACAGCAGTAGACAACACACATATCCGCTGGCAAATCTGGGATCTCGCAGGACAGCCTGTTTTTAAAGATGTTGTTAAAGCTTATTATACAAAGGTTTTTGGTGGTATTCTTGTCTATGATATCACCCGTAGACAAACCTTTGTAAATGTAGAAAGATGGCTAGAAGACATATTAAAAAATTCCAAGCGTGATCAGGATGTTCCTGTCGTTCTATTAGCAAATAAAACTGATTTACGTGAGGAAGGTACAGAAACTGTATCCACAGATGAAGGTGAAGAACTGGCGGATCGCTTAGGCCTAAGCTTCATTGAAACTAGTGCTAAAACTGGTGAAGGAGTCCAAGCTGCATTCGATCAATTAGGAAAAGAAATCTTAAAGTTCACTTCCAGTTAAAATTCCTCCTCCTCTTCTTCTATTTTGTTGAGAAAGGTTAAATTTTTGAAAGCTTTAACTATTAGAAAGTTTGATCTTTGACACTAAAAAGAACTGTCCTTGAACTTTCTTTGGATGGGCTTGGAAATTTCACTAACATCCCCATCTTTTCTAACTTATTCAGATGATAACTAGTTGTACTTCGACTACGACCCATTCTTTCAGCCACATCTGAAGCTGTAAGGGGTTCTTGAGCCTCAGCTAAGGTTTGGTATGTACGTTTCAAATGTTCATCAAGATTATCAAAATCTGTTTGTTCTCTATTTTCTTCAGTAGATTTAAGTATGCTAGATTTGTTTGAGATAGATAGACTTCTGTCAATGTGGCCTTCAAGACGTGAAATTCGATAATCTAGGTTATCAATATGATTCCTTAATTCTTTGACGCTTGAGAGTATCTCATCTAGTTTTTCACTTGAGGATTTTTCGATTTCTGTTTTTTTAGTAGGCATAGTTACCACGTACTAGGGCTATGGAATCCTCCACATCCACAATTTTTAAGGTTTAACTTACCAGAACTTTTCTTATAGTTCCAAACTTAATCTTATCAAACATTGCCTTATCAAAGCTGTATCTTTTTTAACTATACTAGCAAGATGACGCTTTTATAGAAATGCTTGTAATGGTTGTTGATATTAGTATCGATGGAATGATTGCTCTGAAAATTAGGAATTCTAACGGTCTATTGATTAATATTAAATATTTACCTAAATATGACATTTCTCCTTTTTAGATAGTCATATTTGATCAAAAAATAGGAAAAACGGGTATAATTGGATTTATAATTGAATCAACAAGAGTAGTATATGAAAGAAATTAACTTAAAAGCAAAAGGTTTTAAGTACAATCGTAATTTAGTGTATAGACTGTTATTATCTAGCCGTCCTAGACTAGGATTAATAGGGATACGATGAAAAATGTCACATGAAGCAGGGTATTTATCACAACAGGCTCTGGAAAAGGTAATAGAATCAGTTGGAAAACATAAAGGAGTATATGGTGCCGTTTTAAGCGATACAGATGGGTTACCACTTCAATCTAGTCTTCCTGAAGAGGATACAGAGAGAGTGGCTGCACATGTTGCCTCTTTGGTAGGAAAAGTAAAAAGTATATCTAGAGAAATCTCACAAGAAGAAGCTAGAAGTATCCGGTTAGAACTAGAAGTTGGAGATGTGGAAATAATTCCCGATTACAACTCCGAAATCATTATTGTAGCACTTGTGAAACGGGAGAGTACTACCATGACACTAACTTCAAAGAAATGAAGAGGAAGATGAAACAATATGTCTGAAGATGAATATGTTATTCCTTCTGTATTACAAAATACTATCAAAAGATTAGCAGCTCGACGTGGAGTTAAAGGAATATTAGTATGTGATGAAGATGGTTTGCCATTACAAAGTAATCTTCCACAGTCAGATGCAGAAAGAGTATCTGCTCATGTAGCCTCACTGGTAAAAAAAGTTCGGAGTGTTTCAGATGCTCTCGATCATGGACGGCTGCAAAGTGTTTATGTAGAAATGCCGAAGTCCGAAATTATAATCACTCCTGATGAGGCAGCTGGTTTTACAATAGTAGTCCTGAAAGATCGTTCAGGATAATCAATTCCTTTTTTCTAATCATAATCCTTAACACAGTCACAGTTTACATTTTCCGTTTTCATAATTTGGACAGTAAATTTTAATAAATCGAACCTCTATAGAAGATTTTTTATTTTATGTCTCAACAGCGTTTATTGGAATTATCGTTGAAATAAATATAGTATAGTTGATTTTCATGAGCTTTGATGATCCTAAAATGGCCCCAAAATTTTGTGGGAACTGTGGCCAAAAGTTACTAGGAGGAGCTACCTTTTGTGCTTATTGTGGGACTCAAGTACCGACTACTGATTCAACAACTGTGATAAGTGCAAAGCCCTCAACACAATTCACTTCAATGCCTTCAACAAGAACAGATAGAGGAATTCCAGCCTATCAAGCACCATATAGACCAGAAAGGATAGTAACTGAGCCCCCGTTACCATTCATTCAACACTTTCAGGGAGTTCTGCTTTCTCCCCAATTGGAAATGCCACGAATTGCCAAACGACCAAATTTAAAACAACCTTTTCTAGTTGTATTGATCGTGGGGATCATTGCAGCAGCCGCTTCTTTTCTTCTATTTTCAAAAGTAACTTTTTCACCAGAATTCACAGAAGATTTCTTTCGAGGTATGGGGTACTCCTCTGATCTAATTGAGGGTATTGAAATGGAATCTCTTATGCAAACTTCCCTAATGTTGGGTGCTTTTATCTCCCCTGTTGGTTATATCGTTAATTGGATAATTATCAATAGCATAATTCTTTGGATTCTTCATGCATTAATTTCGTCCAAAATACCATCCCACGAAAGAAATTTCAGAATTATGGCTACAATTGCAGGTTGGTCGTTTCTCCCACTTATTTTTGACGAATTAATATATTTAATATCTATAGTCCTTATACCAGCCACTACAGTTAATAGTATGGCCGAGTTAACAGCACTTGAAACTCTTGGGCCAGTAGGCGGAGCTGGGTTGATTTTATTGGTAGTGAGCTTGGTATTTCAGATTTGGAGTGCTGTACTGGTGTATTTCGCTTCTAAGTCAATTGATGCGGAAGGATATCATGCTGTAATTATTGCAGTACTTTATGCAATTGTTCCATACATTTTCTCGTTCTTACTCTCCAACATTAATCCATTTGGATTCTAAATAGCTAAGAGGATGATTTGGAGATAAAAAAGCACTTCTACTGATTAACACCACGAATCTAAGTTCTTCAACAAGGGAATCTTTATTGAATTCTCCTAGGACAATAATGAACTGAAATATTGACCCATATCATATCACCAATTTTATCTACTGCTTTGATCTCAAAATAAGGTGAATCTGAAAATTTAGCAAATGGTTTTGAAAGATTAAATAGCGGAACCCCTTGACCACTAATTACTGGAGCCATAGCAAGTTGAATTTCATCTAGTAGCTGTTGGTTTATCAATTCACCATTTAAACGGCTTCCACCTTCCACCATTAATTTTGAAACACCAAATTCTGTGTTTAGTAGGAATAAAAGTTGCTTCAAATCTGTTAAGGGACCCTTTCCACATTCAATGACTTGACAACCACTTTTTTCAAGAGACATTCTTTGATTCAGTGAACATTGAGATGTTGTTGCAATTAGGGTTGGAATGTCTGGTTTATGAGTTATAACCCTTGACTTCAAAGGAATTTTGCCATCTGAACTAACAACAACTCGTATAGGATGTTTCACAATCTTTATGTCAATTAAACTTTCATTTACAGTCAATTTTGAGTCATCTGCTCTTATAGTTCCACTTCCAACCATAATGGCATCAGAATCAGCTCTCAATCGATGAACTCTTATCCAATCTTCAGAGTTTGATAGAACTGTATCACCCTGATCTGTCGCAATATTCCCATCGAGACTGATAGCTGCTGATAGAAAAACAAAAGGACGGATTTCAGAAGGTTTAGACAATATCATTAGTAATAACTTCTCCATGGAAGAGATTTAATGAGAGGTCTTTTGGAAGTTGACATCGAAAAAGTAAGGTCATGAGAGGATCCTTTCCGAAAATAGTTCTAGCGGTTTGAAGATCAATAACTAGTAAATCAGCCCAATAATCTTTCTTAATACACCCTGTGTATAAATTTAATGCTTTTGAAGGATTCACAGTAATGAATTTTAGAGCTTCTGAAGGTCTAATTGAAATTTTCTGCTCTTTTAATCGTAATACCAACCATCTTAATTCTTCTAGAATATTGGGGGAGATGGACATGACATTATCGGTTCCTAATCCAACTAAATATTCTTTATCCAAGAAGAACTCAACTGGTGGAAAACCTAATCCAAAATAAGCATTAGAACGCGGACAAAAAACAATATATTTAGATATGGGGATTTCTTTGAGTTGATTATCATCAATTTTCGTTAGATGAATAAGGATATCTGGATTAAGATACTTTAAAGCGACTTGGAGATCTGAAAGGCCAAAATGATCAATTGATTCCTGGATTACTTGATTTTCTTCCCCAATATGCGTTGCTACTAAAATTTTTGGAGAGGATGTTTGATTTTTAATTGTTTCAAGTTCTTTTTGAGAGAAATAAACTGGTGATGCTAGTCCCAATCCATCACACTGAGAGATAATAGTCCCCAAATCAGAATTGGTATCTTGACGTCCGAGTATGTGAAGGTCAAAAGGTAGGTTCTCTGCAGCTTCTCGAAGATCAGTTATTCCATTTAAACCGTCTTCTCTAAAATCATAACACACTGCAGTACCACTTTGAATCATTTCTATTATTGCAGATCTCATCGCAGCTATTTGATTGAGTCTAGGATATTGTTTAACTTGAAATTTATGCCCCTCAATCCCTACAGCTTCATTCAAAGAAAGAGCAAATGCCTGGTCTTTTAATATGGAATCACCAACATGAGTATGAGAATTGATGAACTTGGGAATCAAGATATGGTTGGTAAACGAAAAATCTCTTTTAGGTTCATTTCTCGATGAGTTACATTCGATGTTGGAAATTTTACCGTGCTTATTGATCTCCACTAATACATTTTCCTTTAATAATAGGTTTTCTCCTAATAAAGCAAATTTACAGAATATTTGGTGAGGAATTACCATAATATGACACATTTCTGAGTAATTAAGCGATTTTAATTTAGTTGATAATTTAATAGCGCCACAATTTAATGATATAGATCTAGATTGATAAATTGATAATCCTAAGGATATCTTCTCTTTTACTTCATTAATGTCGGATTATATGTAAAAATTTACATGAATACGACTTAAGAAAAACAACTGGAATTGAAGTTCATGAAAAATAATTTAGCAATTAACCAATTTCATAACAATGCAGAGATTAGATTCAATAGGTAATCATATACAGGAATTTCAAATAAAAACTATAGAAAAAATTGATTTAAAGATTAATTTATACTGATTTATTTTAATTAATAATAATTGTTTCTTTTTTTAATCAGTGTACTATTAATTTCAAGACTTTGTGAAGTACTAACCTAGACTTGGAGAGTGCATTTATATTTCTACCTTTTAAATGATATCGCAAGGAAAATCGGCTTAAAATTACCGTATCTAAATAATTATATGATGAATTGTGATTCATAGAGATTAATATTGAGATTATAAAAGAAATTTAGAAATAATTTCGATTTATAGCATAAAAAAAGACTCAAGAGATTCACAATCAATTGAGATAATAGAATGTAATTATGTATTAAATTACAAAAACCGTTATAAATCATAACATTTTTATATCTCCTGAAGAAAAAAAATTATCTGCCAACAAGTTTTCTTTGTTGGCAATAGATCGCCGAAATTATCTCGGTGTGATACAGGTGAGCTGTATCGGAAAATGAACCCGCATAGGGCGATTTTCCACTCCAATATAAGATAAGGAGGTAAAAAAATGACTATCGAAATCGAAGAGAATGTTGATCTCCAACATCGGGCCGAATTAGAGCTTTTGTGTCCCTGGTGTCATACTCATACCATCACAACTATTGTGAATCATGGAACACTTCGCCTGAAGTGCAATGAATGCGGTATGGATGCGTTCGTGACCAGAATTCCCAGAAATAAGAAACTAGCTGATTATGTCTCACGAAGATTAATCGCATAAGATATTGGTTCTGGGAAGATCCACGGGAGGAATCTAAGTTCTCATAATAAATTGAAATAATAAAGAAAAATCCCTACATTTTACTTCAGATTCTTCCCTTGTTAAAAGCTCCTATTAATTCACTCTACAATTTTAAATTAGAAAAAAAGGGGATTAATCTAGAAAATTAACCCTTTTTGATTATTATGCTCTATCTGGCTGTTTCTTTAATCCTAAGATTTTCGCATACCCATCCATATCCATAAATCCATGTCCACTAACATTAAAAACTATAGTTTTCTTTTCATTTCCTTTCTTACATTTCATTGCTTCATCAATGGCACAGGCAATACTATATGCAGATTCTGGTGCGGGCAAAAATCCTTCTGCTTGTACAAATTCTCTAGCTTTTTCAAAGACATATTTTTCATCTTCAGGATAAGCTACTGTGTCAATATAATTATGATGTCTTAACAAACTCAATATTGGAGCACATCCATGATATCGAAGACCGTCCCCTCTGATAGGAACCATCGTTACTTGGTGTCCAAGGGTATACATTTTCAACATAGGAGTCATTTCAGCGTGATCAGCAAAATCATACCTGTATTCTCCTTGTAAGTTCGGAGCTGCTTTACTTTGTGAAGCAATAAATTTGATTTCTGCATTCTTTGTAAGGACATCATGCATGAAGGGGATGGCAATACCCCCGAAGTTGCTACCTCCTCCAAGACATGAAATTACAATATCTGGATATTCACCTGCAAGTTCCATTTGTGCCTTTGTTTCAAGACCAATTATAGATTGATGCAACATAACATGATTCAATACAGAACCAAGACAATAAACTGCTTTCGGATCTTTCTTAGCCTCTTCTAATCCTTCGGAAATTGCGATTCCTAATGAGCCATTATGATTGGGATCTTCACTATACAATTTTTTACCAAATTCTGTTTTACCACTTGGTGAGGCATAAACATCTGCGCCAAACATTTGCATGAACTTTAGTCTCTGTTCTTTCCAGCGATATACAGCTCTAACCCAGAATATTGTACAATCAAGATCATTCAAACTTGCCGCATAAGCAAGAGCGTTACCCCATTGGCCTGCTCCTGTTTCTGTTGTTAATCTCTCGAATCCCTCTTGTTTGGCATAATAAGCTTGGACAAGGGCTGTATTAACTTTATGACTGCCTGTTGGACTGAAGAATTCCGATTTATAGAACATTTTTGCTGGTGTTCCCAGTCTCTTTTCTAGATTTTTTGCCCTAAATAACGGCCTAGGTCTCCCTGCAGCTAAAAATAATTCGCGTATTCCTTCAGGAATTGGAACCCATCTCTGGTCTGACATTTCTTGTTTTAAACATTCTTGTAAAAGCATATTGGGGAGGTCATCGACTCTTGAATACCCTTCAGGGGGATCCTTAGGTGGTGGAAGAGGTTCTGGCAAATCTGGAATAATATTATACCACTTATCAGGTAAATCATCGGCTTTGAGAATGATTTCTCTACTTTCCTTCATCATTTACACCTTCACATTCAAAGTAAATTGATTTTTTTGGTTCTTTGCAATTTATTAAAGAGATCTGGTTCTAATTATGAGATTGGCTTTCAACAAGGATAATCTATGCTTGTTTCAACAATTTTTTCATAAATAAGTAGATTTATGAAAAGCAAGATCGAATTCGTGTGCCAGCCTCTCGGATATCTTCTCGGTTTAAAAAGCCATAAGACACACGGACATGATCAAGAGTAGAGTTTCCAAATTCCAATCCTGGAACAACTACAATCTGGCACTTTTTCAAAAGAAATTCTGAAAATTCCGTTCCATCCATCCCTAGGCCACTTACATTAGGGTAGATATAAAAAGCACCAAGTGGGTTGTAATTCAATTCAATCCCTTCAACAGAAGTAAAAGCGGTTATAGTTTCAGTTCGCCTTTTAGTAAGCTCGTCCATCATAGTATCTCGAATGGAAGGGGGAGAATGCAGAGCAATTCTTGCAGCTATTTGAGCTGGACTATTAGCACAAGCTGTATTATATTGATGGACTAAAGAAATAGGAGAAAGGATTTTTGAGGGAGCTAAAACGTAACCAATGCGAAAACCAGTCATACAATAAGTTTTAGAAAAAGAAGAAATCACAATCACGTTTTCATAATCAATCTCTGCTGCACAAGTGTGTTGATGACCATTAAAGGTAATGTCCTCATAAGCTTCGTCTGATATTATGAGAATCCCTTTATCTGCAGCAACCTCAACTATAGCCTTAATTTGATCGCGAGTCATTACACTTCCGGTCGGGTTGCAGGGGAAGTTTAGAACTATTGCTTTAGTTTCTGAGGTGATAGCTTCATTCACTCTATCCACCTCCAGCTCAAAACTGCTATTCAAAGGAATTGGTTTCACTTTTCCCCCAGCAAGTTTGATCTGGGCAGCATAATAACCAAAAGTCGGATCCTGAATGAGAATTTCATCACCAGGGTCAACATATGCAAAAAATGTATCGATCAAAGCTTCTAAACAGCCTGAAGTAACAACCACTTGGTTTGGTGAATAATCAAGATCATATTTAGTTTTATATCTTTCAACAATAGCTTCTCGTAATTCTAGAAGGCCAGCATTAGGAGTATAACGATGAGAAACTGGATCATCAAGAGCATGTTTTAGCTGTTCAATAATCTCAGGCATAGTTGGGATATTAAGGTTTCCAAGCCCAAAAGAGAGTACTTTGGTGGTAGAGGACTTAGCAATTTTGTGCTCCAGTTCAAAAAGTTTTCTCAATCCTGATGGGCGGATACGCGATGTCCGACTTGCAGGTTGTTTGGGGTTACGAGATGATTTTTCTAAACTCATTCCATTTGACTTTTCCTGTAAATATTTTGAGAATAATGGATTCTTAATAAGAAAAAATTCACAGTTTTCGAGGATTGAAGCAGCGTAACCAGTTGCGAAAAGAAATGAATAGTCCTTAAGTCTTTTTGCTAGTTAGGTTTAATTGATGGAAAAATGTCATCACTACCAGAGATTATTCTTGCTTCTCAATCCCCAGCTCGCGCTAAGGTCTTAGGGCAGATTCAACTACCTTTCATTGCTATTCCTAGCAGAATTGATGAAAAAAACAGTGAGAATAAGTTAAAGGACCCCCAAAAGTTTGTATTACAAATCTCCCAGAAAAAAGCAAAAAAAGTTGCTGTACAATTTCAATATAACCAGAAAAATTGTGTAATCATTGGATGTGATACACTAGTCGTAAGTCCTTCAGGCAAGATTGTTGGAAAACCTGAAACTAAGGATAAAGCAGAATTAATGTTAAAAATCTTATCTGGTAAGGAGCATACGGTTTTAACGGGATGCACAATTATTATATATCCAGACGAAGTTAAATACCAAACAGTAGTATCTACATTGGTAAGGTTCAGGGCCCTAACTGCTGAAGAAATAAATTACTATTTAAAAGAGGGAGAGTGGCAAAACAAAGCCGGAAGTTATGCAATCCAAGGATTAGGTGCAATTTTAATTAATGAAATAGAAGGAGATTATTATAATATTGTAGGTTTACCTATCAGTTGGATATGGCAGATGCTCTGGGATCATTATGGGAAAAACCTCCTTCTGATAAAGGAAAAAAGGAAAATATAAGTAATACCATGCAAATCGTGTTAAGCTGCGTTTATTGATTGAACATGAAATAGCGACGTTCGCATATCACTAAAATTTGCAACTTTTGTGACTAAACCTATTCCAATTAACTTTTTCAGAGCATTCCGAATTGTTCGATCAGAATAAGTACATTTTTTTTCTAGATCTCCAGATGTTAAGGGTCCCTCTTGACTTAAAATTGTAAAAATTCTCTTTGCGCTTTGAGGTAAAGGTATTGATTCAATTATTGATGTGATATTTGATTTTTTTTCTTTATTTTCTAATAATGTTTGCATCAAATTTTTTTTTCACCAATTATATCAAATTTACAGGGAATATGAGCACAAACAATGCCAAATCATTCATTTTATTTGGTTGGTGTTGTTGGTGTTGCTCATGTTGGTCTTGTTGGTGTTTTCTTTTAAACCTTTGCACGAATGAGAAAATTGTATCAGGAATAGTAAACTGAATAGATACAATCTTTTTGATACAATTAAATCATCAAAAAATGGTTTCCTATATTATTCAGGTATCTATTTAGAATGAGTGGAACAGACCAGAACTTCGGGGCTTCCACACTAGTTCGGTTGAACTTGATGGTACTTAAGACCCGAGCCCGAAAAGCATAACCCCTCGGTCTTAGGGCTGTTCATTCCCATGCCTGACCCGTTTTAACCTTGCATTCTTATTCCTCTCTCCAGAGGAATCTCAGCAAGAGGCCACCTAGTCGGAGGATCTCTCATTGCACGTATCAAGGAGCCTTACTAGGCTTAGGCATCTCAGTTCTGGGATTAAGCTCGTCATATAGCGTTACGATCTAGCTGAGCCGCTATCCTCAGCCGCCTACTGTTCCATGTAG
>JBHLPG010000334.1:0-4306 GCA_048939725.1 Promethearchaeota archaeon
TAACTCAACTGGGGAAAACGAAACTGAGTAAATTGAACCAGAATGATCACTTCTTGTTAGGAACAACTTGTTCGTTCTTAAATCCCACAATTCAACAGACTCAAAGCTAACAATTGTACTATTCATTCCATCAAAATAGTACTCAGTGTGATGAGCAACAATGAACGATCCATTGGGTGAGAAATCAACCGAGGTATATAATCCATATTGATAAATAAATGGGTCTCTTTGAGTTCTAATACTAAAGTAATAAGGATGGAAATTTCCATCAAATACATTATAGACCTTAATATCGCTGGCACCGATAGCTAGATTTACTCCGTCAGGAGAAAATGCCACAGATGAAGACCCACTTGAAATGTTTCTAATAACTTCAGTATTTATGTCTATGAGTAATGTACAAGTATTTTCAGCAATAGCTAGCGTAGATCCATCTGATGAAAAAGCAATAGACCTAAATTTCCCGAGAGGTGAGACATTTAGAGTTCGATCCTCCTGTGTAATTATGTCCCAAATCACAATATTTCTATTATCACATGAAGCAAGAATGGTATTATTGGGTGAAAATGCGATAGTGTTAATTCCATCCGAATCCTGATCAGGATTCGGTAATTTGATGATTTCGTCTCCAAATAGATATTTTTCATCAAATTGTTGGTTTATTTTTTGAATATCCGATGATACAGGTTGATTTTGTATATATCTGGTTATCATACCACAGGGTAAAATTCCACATGGGATTACGAAAACTAGGATAATCCAGTGAGATAAATAAGAAAAATTGAGTAATTGCATTCTGAATCACCATTCAGGTGATAGCTAATACCATATTATTCTATTAAGATATAATTCCATGAGTCTTGTATTAAAATTCTCTTAGGTAATCTAGTGTCTTTTCTGCTTTTTCCTAGAAATAAATACTAAAAAGGTCAATCCCAGGTTAATAAGTAGCAAATAGTCAGTTACAGGATTGGTATGATCATTAGATGATGTATCAGCTATGGTACTCGTAGATGAGCTAGGAGTAGTTGGTTCATCTCCAGGATCCCAATGAGAATACGCCACATGAACCATTCCTATACCACCAGCAAGCCGAGACGTTTGGTCAAGAGTAAAATTCAGAACATGATTATTTATTGCATAGATTTGAGCATACCAGATTAACGGGATCACTGGTAATTCCTCAGAGAGTATATAACCAGCCTCCTCACAACCCGCTATATATTGAACATCATTATTTCTTATACCAGGATAAGGGAATGGCCATTCTGGTGGTGGGTCTCCATAAGGAAGGTAATCTATCGCCCCATAACCATCATCAAGTTTAGCAATAGCAATTTCATAATCATTATTAAACCAAGAATTAGGACCATACCCTCCCCAATACCAATCTATGTTTGAACACATTCCTACATAAAGATGAGGCAACGAGAACATACTTCCTAGACCATGAAGGAAAAAATCGCCATCAGGTCCAGAAAACTCTGGATCTCCATCATCTGTATAATCATAGCTCCTATTGAAACTGTAACCTGGATCCCCGTAAAGGAGATCAAAATACATATTAGCATCCACTATCTCAAAAGTAACATAGATCCCAACTTTTTCAAGATCTTCCACAATTGCACGGGTTCGAGAATCACAAGAAGCGCTTTCAGGTGAGTATAGAGTAAAATGATGCCCTCTCGTTTCACCTGGACGAGTTTCATTTAAATAGGGTCCATACCCAAAACGATTTTTCGGTTCTTCTTGAAAAGCTAATGGTGGATAGCCATTAGCATCAAGAATAGATTCAGCTATAGATGATCCTTGGTCAAAATCATGATAATCAGATGTATCAATATTGGGGAAGTTTTCCAAAATTTCTGTAGGAAAGAATGTATCTGCTACCCATCCAATGTCTTTATAAGTCTCCCTTACTAATTTGTCACGATCTATCGCATGAGAAACGGCCTGACGAAACCATGACTCAGAAAGGGGGAAGTTTCCTGAACCTCCAAACATCTTTGGGTAATCTCCCTGAATATTCATAAAAATAAAAGCTGTGTCACCTTTAGCTCCTTTTTTAACTGAAAACCCCTCTGTTTTTTCAATTGCAGAATATATCTCAGCTGTGGTGTTGTCAATATGAATGAAATCTTGGGAGAGAATGACATCAACATTCTCATCGAGAATCTCACTTGGTAGATCAGTTGAATCTGTAAGGTCAACAAACTCAATGAATTGAAATGCTTCATCAACTTCTGGAAGCAAATATTGTTTTCCATACGAACCAATGAGGGTTTGTCCCCACCCAAACCAGTCATCAAATCGTTCTAAACGGACGTACTCACCTTTACTCCAGTTTTTGAGTTTATAAGGGCCAGCATAGACTGGATTTTTACTGAAATCCTCTGATTTATTCATACAAATATCTGCTGAATCTGTAAGTTCTCCATGAGATCCGTAAGGTACAAGAGCATACATAGTCCTCAGACAATTATACCATTCGATTTGGCGATTTGGGAAACTTGATTTCAATATTATGACCCGCCCCTCTCCATTGGGATCATTTTCTGGAAATGTTATATTTAATCCCATCCCTTGTAATCCAATCCCTTGACTTAAATAGTCTTTAGCACTACTAATGTTTGCAGAAAACCACCAAGAATTGAGATAGGTCATATAATTGGCATAAACGCTGTATTCTACCGCTCTTGCATTTACAGATGTTCCATCATGGAAGGTTAAGTCTTCTCGTAGTGTGTAGTTCCATTCAGTGAAATCCTCATTGTGAGTCCAGTTTTCTGCTAATCCAGGCAAAATCTCTCCACTATCTCCTGGAGCTAGCATTCCTAGAAATCCTTGTAATTGGTGACCTATTAGTTCATCAGCATACGTTACTTCTTGTATCAGATATGCCCAATGTAAATCGACATTAGTGATTCCTTCCACTCCAATTGTTAATGTGTCATGATCATTAATTTGAGCCAATGATTGGTGATTAACCAAAGAGAAGGTAATTCCCAATATCAAACAAGCTGAGATTACTCTTACTTTGTTTTTCATTTTTCATCCCTACTTTACGTGATTTCAAGAGAAAAGGATTGTTTCTTACTCCGGTTTTTAATGAATTGTAATTATAAAAATGTATCGGTGCCAAGTTGTGGAATCCAAACTAAGGAGTAGGATTTTAAGTAAAAAGAGTAAAATGAGCTGCTTTCAATGCATTTACAACAGAAATTAGGATACAAATATACTTTTATACTTGTAGAATTCTTAACATGAGTAAGGAAAAAAACTCACAATTAAGATGTTCCATGTTAATATTGGTTAAAGTGAGACAAATGACAACAGTACGATTAAATAAAGATGATGAAGAGCTTTTAGAAAGATTAAGGGCTCGATATATTTTAATGGGGAAGAAAATGACAAAGAAGGAGATCTTAGGACAGTTAATCAGACAAGAAGCAAAAAAATTTGAAGAAGAAGTAAATGATCATGATTTACTAGAATTAGAAAAGGACATTGCTTGGAAATTACTACAGAAACCATTAAAATGGGGTATTAAAGACACTTCTACAACAGTGGATGAATATCTCTATCAGTGAGGGATCTTCATGGTTGTTTTCTTAGATACTGGGTTCATTCTTGCTATACGAAATTTTGATGATATTAATCATATTAAGGCAACGGAGATCATGAGAGAATGTTTATCAGGTAAATATGGGAGAATAATTGTTTCAAATTTCGTATTCGATGAAACTGTTACCTTAACACTTGTGAGAACTCAAAATAAAACCCTAGTTAAAGATATTGGGAACTATATTCTTAATTCACCACGAATTGTTTTACTCCATTTAAGTGAAACAGAATTTCTCGCTACTTGGGAGTTATTCCTCAAATACTTCGAAAAAGGACTTTCATTTACTGATTGCTCCCTTTTGGTCATGGGAAAGCTCTTCGAGAGTAATGTTTACATTGCTACTTTTGATAGACATTTTAAAGGACTCCTGCCCGTAATTGAATGATTGTTATATAACAGATGTCCGATAACCAACTTTAAGGAAGGCTTTTCACGTAAATTTTCTAGGTTATCCTGTCTGTAAGTTAACTAAGTGTTTTTGAGGAGATTCAAAGACACCTTTCAGGCAACTCATGAGGGGGCCAAGAGCCTCGGGAACGTTCGAGATACGGCCTCTAAGTCCTTGGGGTGGCAAAAGCTGTCGAGAAACCGGCGTCGCCTTTCGGCGAGGGGCACATGAAAATAAAAGACTCCTTGAAGGTGTCTGTAGCTGCAGATTTTCCCGTAGCGCTACTGACGTGC
>JBHLPG010000335.1:0-4297 GCA_048939725.1 Promethearchaeota archaeon
AGTAGTTTTCGCCTTGATGAGTAGAACATGGGAGCATCAAGCCTTAACTCAATTCACTTGTAATTCAGAGGAGAGAAATGAAATAATCTTATTGATTATTGCTGGTGTTTTAGCTATCACTATCGAAATGATTGATATTTGGTTCTATCTCCCGCTTGGGTTTTTAGGAAATATCATGGTTCATCTTGGATTTACTGTTTTTCTTGGTTTTATCTGTTGGAAATATCGCTATGGTTACCAGTGGCTTATACCTTCATTTCTTGAGATTGCATTCATTCTAACACTCAATTTTGTAACAGGGGATCCATATGTTCCACCATTAACAGCATTTATGGGTTCAACAATAAGCTGTATTGCGCTTGTTTGGGCCAGTGGCATAGAAAAATATCATAGTTAATCTAAGAAAGGAGTAGCAATTTTAATCCTGGAGAATTTCATAATGGAAACAAGAATTACTTTATTGGGTACAGGAACTCCCATCCCTGATCCAGAACGCTTTGGACCTTCTTTAGCTATAAGTACTGATGAAAAAGTATATATCATAGATTTTGGGCCTGGAGTTGTTAGGAGAGCCGTTGCAGCTGGGTTTAAACCCGTACAAATGACAACTGCGTTTCTTACGCACCTACATTCTGATCATACCACGGGTTATCCTGATCTGATTTTTACCCCAGCGGTTGAGGGACGTAAACAACCATTAGAGGTATATGGGCCTTCAGGTCTTGATGATATGACTCAGAATATCCTTGCAGCATACAAGATGGATATGGAAGAGAGAAATAAGGGATTAGAACCTACTCCAATGGATGGTTACGAAGTTAAAGTGCATGAAATTCATTCTGAAATTATTTATTCAGATGGCTCTGTTACAGTTAAAGCAGTTCCCGTTAAACATGGTTCCTGGCTAGCATTTGGATTTAAATTCATTACTCGAGATAAAACTATTGTTATTTCGGGTGATACAGCTCCAACGCCCAAATTTTTAGATTTCGCGATGAATTGTGATATTCTAATCCATGAAGTATATTCTGCTGTTGGTCTGGCTAAAAGGAGCCAAGAATGGATACAATACCATTCTACTTATCATACGTCATCTTATGAATTAGGAGATATCGCAACGAAAATTCAACCCAACCTATTAATTTTATATCATCAACTCTTCATGGGAAGAAAAGATGAAGATCTTCTAAAAGAGGTTCGTAAAGGTTATCCAGGAGAAGTTATTTCAGGAAAAGATCTAGATGTTTTTTAATTCATTTGCCTTTAACCTAGCTTTTTTTATTCGTTCCTGAAGATTCTTGTTACGTATCCAATCATGAGCCCGAAAAACGTTTTTTCCATACTTATCAGCTAAATTATCAAGAAATTCTGCTAATTCATCTAGATCCGTCTTCTCTACTAATTCAAAAGGTCCCCAAGGATTGTGATAATGGAGCTTCATCCCATTGTCAATATCATTTATGCTAGCCACTTCTTCTTCTAAAACTTTGACTGCTTCATTAATCTGAACTCGCATTAAATCCATTACATCAAAATCAGCTGGATTAGAGCGATCTATAAACGGTCTTTTCCCTCCTAAGCCCCATTTATAAATTCCTTCCCCAGTTTTTCGACCTAGTTTATTTTTTTCAACTAGCTTTGAAATGGTTTGAACTGGGGAGTAATCTGCAGATAGATGTTTTGCAAAATATCTTGAACTATCATAGAGAACGTCAAGCCCGATATAATCAAGAAGTTCGTATGGACCCATAATCATTCCCATGTTTAAGGCCGCAGCGTCTACTTCTTCTGGAATGTATTCCTTTTTATCAAGCATTAACTGAATTAAAATCATGGAAGGCGCCATGATGCGATTACAAATAAATCCAGGACTATCCTTAGAAATAATTGCTTCTTTCTCGGTTCTTTTCACAAAGTTGATAGCAAATTCAATAGTACTGTCTGATGTCTTGTTTCCTCTAACTATTTCAATGACCTTCGCTAGTACTGCGGGAGGAGGAAAATGTAATCCAACAACTTTATCGGGTCGTTGAGTTACATTACCGATTTCAGTAATACTCATTGTCGAGGTATTTGATGCTAAGATAGCATTTTTAGGAGAGAATTTATCTAGTTTTCTAAAAATATCCTTTTTAAGTTCTAATTTTTCAGGTACTGCTTCTATACAAAGGACGGTGTTTTGAGCTGCTTTTTTAAAATCCATGGTAATTTCAAGATTACTGATAATCTTCTCATACTTTTTTTGTGATATCTGTGATTTTTCTACAAATTTTTTCAAAGACCAATCTATCATTGCTTTTCCTTTAGCAAGAATATCCTCATTTATATCAACAAGGGAAACAAAGTATTCAGAGAGAAGAGCTACTTCGGCAATGCCATGACCCATATGACCTGCTCCTACGACTAACACTTTCTCTATATTTTCACTATTCATTACTATTCCAGCTTCTTCTATTGCATTTTCAATACTCATTAGGAAGAATGAAATAATTTTTAAAAACACCTTTCTTAAATGATGAAGAAGACATCAATATTGTCATTATTAGATCACATAAGTTAAATTAATGAAATTATGGTGAAAACAATACATAAAGTACTAGCAGCTTCTGTATTATTATTCTTTTTAGGCTGTACATTGATGGCAATAGGAACTTTCAGCCCTGATGAAAATTTACCTATCCGTGTTTCATTTAACACTTATCCTAAGTATTTAGATGAGCTTAACAATTTTTTCAACAGAACAGAAGTCACCCCTAGAGAGGATGCTAAGAATAAACTCATTGAGAATTATCGAGTCGCTGGATATGTAATCAAACCTAGAACAGAACAGCCATTAGAAGGTTATCCCGTCATAATCTGGATGCATGGATTTGGTGTGAGTTCTGATATACAAATAAACTACGCTCGGCAGTTTGCAAAGTCAGGGTTCTTTACGATCGCGATTGATCAACCTGGACATGGATGGTCTGGGGGATATTATGATATGGGATTAGAGACTCTATTGGGTGTATATTCAACCATTGAATGGCTTATTAATGATTCAGTTCACAAAGACATTATAGATGTCACAAGAATTGGAGTTTCTGGTCATAGTATGGGAGGCATTGCAGCAACTCGTGCGGGGATTTTTGATGATTGGGTAAATCCAAAAAGCGGTAACAGGATTGGAACAGGTAGAATTAAGGGGTGTTGTGCCATTTTCTGCTGGGATGATGCCAGTAAAATGGCTGAGGGGATTATGGAGGACTTTGGAATATCACAAGTGTGGTCTCATCCTACAATCGAAGAGATGATGACCCATTGGAGATGGTTATCAAATCACGATCCCTCTATCATTCTAGAAGAGTTTAGGATTCGTTCAGTTTCGAATTTCATAAATGTAACAAACGTGAAGAATTATTGTTTAATCATTGGGGGAGATGAACACCCAGCTACAATTGAAGCAGAATGTCATATTATGGCAAATGCAACGATTAATTTCACTGGTGTTCCACAGGTGTCCTGGAGAGTAATCAGCGATACAATCCATACAACAGCCAACCATACCTGGAATTTCGGGAGTGTGGAGAATAAAACTGCTAGAAGATTAGTTTTAGTCCCAAATATAGGTCATTTTGAGGAAGCTATTAGCTTAGATGTATTACAAAATACTACTCATTGGTTTAATTATTCAATGAATTGTGAAAAAATTTCTCCCAATATCCCTAAATATTTTCAAAATCCATATTTCCTCAAAATGGGAGGATGGTTATTAACATTTATTGGATTTCTTTGTACACTATTCCCTACTTTTACATATATTTCAGATTCAAGAATAAGAGTAAGACCCCCTGTAGCAGAGATTCCTCCAAATCTCAATTATAATGAAAAAAAGTTTCTATATTTTATTTATGGGGCTATCTCAATTGTTTTTCTTACACTTTCTGGTTTGATAGCAATTAATTCTCTTACTCATTTTTGGATGTATGATTTGTTAATAATACCAAGACTTCTCATTTCGGCCTTATTCTTGTTAATTCCAGTATTGCTTACACTTTTTTTTGAAAAAAATAAATATAAATATCATTATGACGACATTGGTTTAAGTTCATCCTTTGAAAACAATCTAAAGACTATTTCTACGCCTCTACTAGCGGTTTCTTTATGGATAATCTTTTATAATATATTTGCTTTATCCATTGTTTCATTTTCGCCGTAGAACTGATGGTTCAAAAATCGGTAAAGTTGCTCCCTGTTATCCTGTTCATAATTATGCGTACCCGGATCGGTATTTTCATAGAAAAGAAAATGATCTTCT
>JBHLPG010000336.1:0-4296 GCA_048939725.1 Promethearchaeota archaeon
AAGTCAAATATCCCTGGTACTGTTCCATACCCCTCTGAAAAACAGATAAAGGCAATGTTAGAGATTCTATTACCATCCGAATTTTATTTATCCATTCATGGTCCCTATCGTATTTCTGCTACAACAGAGGAGCCAAAAAAATTACAATATTCAAAATCAAACTTATCAAAATCCCTCTTAATTGCTGATTGGTTGGAAGCTCATCATGTAACTTTCCATGCTGGGAGTTTTAAACGAAAACATAATAACGCACATGTTCAAAAGGTTCTCCTTGAATGGGAGGAATGGCGACAACATAAAGGGTACAATGCCAAGATGGCTCCTGAAGTGGGGGGAAAATATAATTCATTTGCTGGCTTCTTTACGTTGGTGGAGATCGCAGGTACCATTGATAATTGCTTAATAACCTGGGATATTAGTCATGATTTTGCTCGAGGTGGAAATATTACCAAAGAAGACGGTATCCTCAAACGGCTCAATCTCCTTGACCAAACATTTGATCTTAATGCTAGTAAGCGCCTCCCAATGCATTTCTCAGGAATGGAGGTTGGCAAAGCAGGCGAAAAACAGCATACCCTACTAGATCATGGAACAGGTGTTCCTTGGAAATTAGTTTTTTCCGTATTAAAGGAACAAAATTACCTAGATAAGGTAAGTTTAATCTGTGAGAGTAAGGTTCCGAAGAATGAAAAGATTCATGGGGATTCTCTCTCTGATGTTATTCGTGCCCGAGAGTTTCTAGAATCAGACGAGCTTGTAAAGATCTACAAAGGTAAACCTGGCCACATTGATTATTATTTCAATTGATAGGCTAATCTATTCAATCTTTTTCGGGGATTGTTCAGTAAATAATTTTCGCAGTTTATCTATAGGAAAAGAATAAAACAAACATTGTTTCCCTCTCGCGTCAATCGCACAGCTGTAAACAAAATGTGATTAAAATGGCTATTGTGAAAATTCCCCCTAATAGATTTGAAGAACGTCAAGAAACCTTCCTGAATATTATTGAAAAACTTAACCTTGAGAGTTTTATCGTTCTCAGTCCTACCTCGATTTATTATCTCACTGGCTTTGTTATGATTCCGACAGAGCGTCCCTTCATACTTGTGTTCAAGGGTTCTAGCTTGAATTTCTTTGTACCAGAATTGGAAAAACAACATGTGATGGAAGAAGTTCCAGATGCCAAAGTTGTCAGTTATTTTGAGTACCCAGATATTACTCATCCAATGATCCATTTTAAAAATTTTATAAAGGATAATTTAAAGATCTCAGGCAAACTCGGGGCAGAAGGCGGAGGAGCACGAGGAATGTGGGGATACAAAGGGCCTAAATTCGAGGAAGTGTTAAAGATGACCATAGCCATTCATTCAGATCTAATCATCGATATGAGAATCATAAAAGATGCAGATGAATTAGCCTGTCTTCGGGAATGTGCACGCTGGGGAAATCTAGCACATCAATTACTTCAAGAGTATACTACAATAGGGGAGAACGAGATTGATGTTTCATTTCGTGCGAGTCACGAGGCATCCCGAAAGATGCGCGAAACACTTGGCCCTGACTACTCTCCCATTGGTTGGGGAGCAAGGCCTTGTGGTGCTGGGTACCGTGGACAGATTGGGCCATATTCCGCAATACCCCATGCTATGACTCGTAATACAATATTTCAGAAGGGAGATACACTTGTTACTGGTGCAAGTGGTAATGTTGCTGGTTACAGGTCTGAATTGGAGCGGACAATGTTCATGGGAGAACCAAACGATAAACAACGTGGATATTTCGGAATTATGATGAAGGCCCAGCAAGCTGCTTTTGATACATTCGGGCCAGGTATTCCACTCTCTAGTGTCGATAAGGCCACTAGAAAGGTGTTTAAGGAGACAGGAGTAATGAATCTTGTTCAACATCACACCGGACATTCTATAGGTCTTGAAGGGCATGAACGACCATTTCTAGATATTGGTATGAATGATCTAATGAAATCAGGTATGGTTTTCACAGTTGAACCAGGGATTTATGATCGTTCGATCGGTGGATTTCGGCACTCAGATACAGTCATAATTACAGATGAAGGAATGGAAAATATTACTGCTGACTATCCACGTGACTTAGAATCTCTAATTATTGACCGTTAGGGAATTAAAATGAATAAAGACCTTGAAAGGGGTATTGAACTTATAAGACAAGTTGAAAATTCTGCTGCAATCCCTTTTTTGAAAAAAGCATTAGAGCAGGATCCTCATAATGCCGAGATTTTACGTCATCTTGGTCTAGCATATTTCAATCTGGGTAATTATGACGACGCTCTCTTTAACTGGGAGAAAGCGATTGAGCAAGATCCAACTCATCACCAAACATTCTGGAATATAGGTCATCTGCATGAAATTGAACAGAGATATGATGACGCATTTAAAGTTTATACCCAAGCAGCTGTACTTGCAGAAGAAGCTTCAGACTCCAAGAAGGCTCTACGGTATAAAGAATGGGCTGCACGGATTAAGCAGGAGTTGTAACAATTACGGAATTGAAAGCTTTTTCCCCATTTCTAATCTGACTTCACGTTTATCTACATCTGTGTTTGAATACCAGATAAGATCAAAACCGATCAATTCAAATCCATTCTTCTGATAAAACTGGATCGCGTTATAATTTGAGCTTTGACATTCAACGATCATTGCTCTACATCCCCATGTTCTCGCCCGCTCTTCAGCATATTCCATTAATTGAGTTCCATAACCAAATCTTTGATATTTTTGATTCACATAAATATCCCAGACACGAGCAGTATTATTGGCTTGATTCATTCCAATTACTACTACTCCAATTTCCTCTTCTTCGTCATTTAGGAAAACATAATATTCTGCATCTTCTTTGTAATTTTCAAATAAGTTCCCTTCACCCTTTTTTATAAATGGCTCTTTCAATGGCTTTTTTGTCCATTCAAATACCCATCCTTCATCTTTAGGTTTTTCTGTCATATTTAATTCGTAATAGTATTTTGATGTGTATGTAAATAACTCTTTTTTGTTATTAGGAAAATCCTTCGCAAAAATTTGTTTGACTTTCATTAATTCAACCCCTTTTTCAGTATCAAAGGTTTGAGTGAATATTTTTTTGAATTGTTCCTTTTTAGGGGATTTCTCCTCAATAAATACATTTATAAAATGAAAACGAAGTGTCTGAATCATCAATGGAAAGAGGTGTCACTTGCGTATGAGATATGGGTATAAAGAATGTAAAAAACTTGTTTTTAGAAAAAGTGAGCAGACACCAACAATTGATGCTTAAAGCAGAGATCTCAAACAATTGTTTTGTTTTCGCTTCTTCTTTAACAAGCATGAACTACTGAGTTGTAGTGCTGGTTTAAAGAGACTTCTTCTTAGTTAAAAAATTGTCTTCTTAGCTACAATGAATTGAGGAGTATTCTCTACAGTGCATAGTGGAGACTCTCGAAGATCCATACGCTCAGTGGATACTCTACATAACCAAAAATCGCAATTAAAACCTTTCTTTCCAAGAAATAATGGATGAGTTTAATATTGAGTACGGATCATAATCAAAGGCTTGGATTCGGACGATATGGGAAAACCGCCCACGGTAGAGAAGAATCCCGGCAAAGCAGAAAGACTAGAAATAAACGTCAATTAAGAGAAGTTACTATTACAGAAGCTAAAAATCAGCTCTTAGCGACTGAGGAGATTCGTAAAGTACTCTCAGTAATTGGTGGTGGTAAAGAGGCAACAGTCCTTCTCGCAGAAAATACCGAGGAAGAATTAGTATGCGCCAAGGTCTTCCGATATTTTACCAGTACGATCAGGAAACGTCTTCGTGGGACGATACATCTACTCGAGGACGATATGGCAGCCTTAGCCGCAAAACAAGAGTACTGGAATCTTCATGAAATGATTGGGAATGATATTCCTGTTCCAGAACCAAAATTGCTTATTGATAATATTGTTATAATGGAATTCATTGCTGCAGAAAAAGGATCAACGATTCCAGCCCCACTTCTTAGAGAAGTTGAGCTAACTCCTTATGACCCAGAGGAGTTATTCTATGAGTCTATAGATATTCTTGCTGAATTATTCCTAAAGGGGCACTATATTCATGGAGATTATAGTGAACATAACCTTATGTTAACTCAGAAAGGGATTCTCTTCACGATGGATGTTTCTCAGTCGGTTAAATATAACACTAGAACATTTATCGATACTCCCTTTCGGATCAGAATTGATAAGGCTGTTGAGCTCCTTGAAACTGATATTGAAAACATCAATCGCTACTTCAGGAGAGCCT
>JBHLPG010000067.1:0-17432 GCA_048939725.1 Promethearchaeota archaeon
AGTTAAGGCTTGATGCTCCCAGGTTCTACTCATCAAGGCGAAAACTACTACTATTGAAATCATACCAAGCATAACTTCTATTATTATTCCTGTTATTCGGTTTCGTGACATCGGAAAGTTTGTTTGCGTTAGTTTGAGTTCTATTGGCGATTGAGCCCCTTCCCACACCTCGATTATTCCACAGGTAATATCAATGGTAAGTTTCGCAGCTAGGTAATTATTTGAAGAATTATAGAGTTTTGCGTCAAAGCTACTTTGTGCTCCTAATAAACCTGATTGTTCTAGATCACTGGGCCAATAAGTTCGTTTTCGGGTAACAAGCAAGTCATAATGCTGGTTTACTATTCCAAGAAAACCAGTTGGATCAATTACGGAATAAATTTCCCCTCCTTTCACGCCAAACATCATTAATACATTTGGTACATATACCCACCAAATGGAATAATTGCCCTGTAACACCCCATCTTGGTAAACGGTTCCATTTGGATGAGTAAGGAAGAATTCGATTCTGTCATCATACTCGAGAGTCACATTAGTGTAGGTGTCGTTCAGGACATTACTCCTTAGAATGAACTCTGAATGGTCTCCTTTCACACCATTTTCATATCGATAATTACTAGTATAATCTTGTTGAAAGAGATATATATCTTTAGGATTAAAATCTCCAATCATTCCTTCAATTTCGATCGTGAGTTGATTAATCACAAATGAACAGGCAGCAATACCTACTATCAAGAGAATTATCATTCTCCGAGTTTTTTTATCAAGAACCATTTGGATAACCCTTAGAAAGTATCAATATTTCATTAAAAATCGTCAAAAAATAAATACATTTCTAACAAAATGTTTTGTATCAAGATGAATTCCCTAAAAAAAAGGAATTTTCTTCATTATACTAAATAACAAGAGAGGATTCAAATGAATATTGAATCGAAACCCCAGATACGAATGAAAATTGATTCACATCACTGGGACATTATCCTTAACGACTCTAGTCCAAAAACAGGGCTTAAAATTTTAAACCTATTACCAGTCGAGAGTGAAGTGAGAACATGGGGGGAAGAAATTTACTTTTCAATCCCTTTAAGTATGCTAGAGGAAAATGCTAAGAGTACTGTGACATTAGGTGATGTTGCTTATTGGCCAGAAGGACAGTGCTTCTGTGTATTTTTTGGAAAAACCCCTCTCACGACAACATTAGATGAAATAAAACCCGCTTCACCTGTTAATGTGTTTGGTAAGGTTCTAGGAGATTTAGAAAAACTGAAAAGTATTAAATCAGGAGTAAAAGTGTACTTAGAACTGATCTAGAAAATAGAGAAGGGGATTGATCTTTTGAGAAAGAATTGCCTGCTTTACTTTACAAGGACGTTTATTACGATTTAAACCTTGGTTGCATGATAATAATATCGTCTCTGCAATTGATTATCGATCCTATGAACACATCTCTTCCCATCAGTAATCCTATCTTCACAAAGATCGAGATTTCCTTCTCTTTGGAACATTTCTTGTAATTCATTTCCAATAGAAATCTCTCGTTCCCATATGTCCCTCGCATTTTGCGTAAAATCAATCACTGAATAAGAAAAATTATTAGTTTCTAAAGCTTGAGCCATTTTGGTTTGATTAGGTTCCAAAAGAAACCTTTGCTCTTTAGATTCAATAATTTGCGCGAAGAAAATCCCTAATTGCCCATTTGGTTTTAGAAAATCTTTCAGCTTAGCTATGGTTCCTTTTAAGTCAACTACATTAGTTGGATACAGAGTATCTATAGCATATATTGCAGTAAAGGATGAATGTGGAAAGGAAAGGTCATTTATATCCATCACCCGAAAATTTAATTTATCTTCCTCTGTATTGATTTTCGCCCAATGAATAAGCTGTTCAGCGAAGTCGATTCCAGTGGCTTTTACCCCAGTTCTCATTTGGATATACTCTGTTACTTTTCCCAATCCACATCCTAAATCTAGAACTGAATCCTTGGAATTGAGGTTCAAAGTCGATATGAGTGTTTCTAATTGATCCATATCAAGTACGTTGAACTGACATAGATTCTTTCCAAAGACTTTTTCACAAAACAAGCCATATGCTTTACTTTGGGCACATCTAAGGAGATTACTATTATACCAATCACTCATCTGTCGTGATTGTATTTTTTGGCCTATTTCTCTACCAATCTTCGTGAGCTTTAGTTCTATTCCATCATGTACAACAAGACTCTTTGCTTGTAATGAATTAATTGCAGTATCGGAGTCCACTCCCGCTTCTGAGATCATTTTAAGTCTTTTAATTCCTTCTTCCGTAAGAGAAATCTTCAAGTTTTCAGAAATAGTTATTTCTCTAGTTTTAGGATCCTTATCTCTCGTTTCAAGCTCCTTGATGATTCCTAAAACCGTTTTCTCATCCTGTGTCAAGTCAGTGTCCTTAAAAGTAACTTCCATTGTGATTCCCCATATATAATTTTTGGAAGAATAAGGGGGTTATAAACCAAGTGAATAAGGCAAGAAATTTCCTATAGATCAGAAGAGCAATTTCAGATGCTTTTCGCGAAAACAGATTGTTAGACAGTCAGTTGTTAAAAATCTCTTTTCTCCAATGAAAAAAAAGGCGGCTTCAAAGTTCAATTGTTGATTCTACAACTTCAGAGATGTCTTTGATAAGAATTTGGATGGATTTCCTACGAGAGGTAAGATGGAAATTCATTTGGCACTGGGGACAGGCTGTTGTCAAGAAGTCCACATTCAAAGGAACCACGTCTTCTTTTATTCTTGTATGAGTCGTCTCCATACTCACTTGATGATTATACGTCCAAAGACCTCCTCCCCCTCCACAACACCGTGATTTATTACGGTTGAAAGGCATCTCAATTAGTTCTAAGCCAGGAATGGATTTTAAAACATTACGAGGAGCATCATAAACATTACTGTGCCTTCCTAAAGAACATGGATCGTGATAAGTAATCTTCTGATTTAAATCCCTGAATTCGATCTCGCTACTTTTTATCTTCTTTTCAAGAAATTGAGTTGAATGAAATATCTTGCAAGGTAATGACACATCAAGAATCTCAGGATATAATCTTGTAAAGGTATAATAACACCCAGCACAAGGCGTAATTACTGATTCAGCTTTCGTTACTTCAATTCTCTCGATGAGATCATCTGCTATTTGTTTTGCTTCATCCCACAACCCAGAAGCAATTAAAACATAACCACAACAGCCTTCATCACTTCCTAACATGGTAAAGTTTTCATTAGTATGGTTTAAGACATTGTAAAAGGCTTTAGCTGTATTCGGGGTTCTATTTGCTACCACACAACCGACAAAATAGAGATTATCCGCATACTGCGGGAGATTTTTAGTGTCTAAATCTTTCATCCAAGCGAGACGACGATCGATAGGAACACCACTAGGATCTCCAATGTTTAAGATATTCTCAGCTGTGGAATGAAATACTTGTGGGGTCATATTATTTTCTACAATATGCCGTCTCATTCGAACAATCGCTTCATGAAGATCGGTTTTTTGAAAACACTCTCCAAAACAACGTCCACACTTGCTGCAATTATATAAAATGTCAACAATTTTAGATGTGAGCTTCAATTCTCCCTTCATCACCCCTTTTATTAACAATCCCCTTCCTCTTGAAGAATAAGTCTCTATTCCATTAAAAGAAGGAGTAACCGTGCAATAATCGCTACAAATAGAAGATTGGAGGCATTTATTTTTAAACCTTTTAAGATACATGCTTTGTGCTGCCAAAACAAAATTTTGGTAGTTTCCATAATGCATTTGCTGAAGATCCGATGTAGGTTTCCTTATCTCTGATTCATCTGTCTTATCCGTGACAATAACATCGGGTTTAGATATTTTCACATCGTCTAACATTATTATGGGTTGAGAACTAGTGAATGAAGAGGGGAGATGATCGCCTCTTTGAATTAGTGTTAATTCCTCTCTTTTAATGATTTCTAGAACTTTTTCTTTTTGATTGGATGAATAAACTTTAACTACTATATCAGGCATAGGATAAGCCTGGTTTCTAAAAATTTTTTCAAATGAATAAACGTAACGGTCTTCTAAGTCAGTTAGGATGTGGATTTTTGGTGAGGTTCGTATTAACTGTTCAATAAGTGTTTTTTGTATTACCATGTTAGTGAACCTTGAAAGTAGAAGGTTTTTATTAATTTCCTGAATTCAATATGAAAACCAGTGGATAATCATTGATTAATAAGATGGATTGAAATCCTTATTGAATGCAAATTCTAAGGGGAATTCATCCTTTTCTACATGTGTGAAAGAGTGGCACATAGAATAATGGTGATGATGTATTGGCAGATGACTTAATTCAAGTTGAGAAAAGTAATGACATTGGAACGATACTATTTAACAATGGTGATTGGAATATTTTAAACATCGCGATGATGAAGCAGATTAATGAAGCACTTGATAGTTTTCTAAAGGACCAATCTCTCAAAGCAGTGGTAATTGGGCATACTGGACGGTCATTCTCTGCAGGAGTTGATGTGGGTGAGCATATGGGTGATTTAGCGCCAAAGATGCTAAAAGAATTTCATGGGATGTTCAAAAGACTCAATCGATTCACATGTCCAACAATTGCTAGTGTAAAGGGAGCAGCTCTTGGCGGAGGATGTGAAGTAGCAGTTTTCTGTGACATCGTTATTGCTTCAGAGAAAGCCAAATTTGGGCAGCCTGAAATTAAGGTAGGGGTCTTTCCCCCTGTATCCGCAATAATATTCCCCTACCTCACAGGCCACAAGAAAGCGTATGAACTTCTCCTCCAAGGAGAAACAATCATTGCTACCGAGGCACAACGTATCGGTTTAGTCAATCACGTGTTTTCAATTGACTCATATGATCAAGAATTTGAGCAGTTTCTTGAGCGATTTGATAAACTAAGTACAGTGGTAATACAGCATACTAAGAAAGCAATTCGTTTGGGATTTCCTAACAATTTCGATTCCCAGATTGATAAAGTGGAAGAATATTACCTTAATGAGCTCATGAAAACCCACGATGCGAATGAGGGATTAAAAGCGTTCGTGGAAAAACGAGCTCCTGAATGGAAAAACCAATAGGAATAAAACTTGATTCCTGAGAGATGGATGTACAACCTTAATTTAAAAATCTCATCTCTCATCATTCCAACTGTATGTGGTTCTGAATGATGGATTCAAAACTTTTCACACTTATAAAGCAGGGACAATTTGATGATGCTATTCAGATGATTGAAAATCTTCCTTCTAAAGACTATATAGAAGATTTAATTCTTAAAGGAAAAATATTAGTTTGGAAAGGCGAATTTAATGAAGCTTTTGAAGTGTCACAACAAGTTTTATCTCAAGGAAATTCTCTTCTTCAAAGACTAAAAGCTTCTATAATTCAAGGTTATGTGTTTGCCCATCTCCGAAAACCACTCCAATTGGCATCACAGATTGGAGAAATAGAAAAACGTTTATTTGAATTAGAAAGTGATTCGGAGGCAGCTCAAGAATGTTTAGGTGCATTAGCATTCCTTGGGGGTTGGAATTATTTCTTCCAAGGAGAAGGTGAGAAGTCAGTCAATAGTATAAAAAAGAGCTTAGTAATTCGCGAAAAACTCGATAATCCCCTAGAAATTCTTGACTCTCTGTTTTTTCTTGTTGCTTTTCATCATGTTTTCTCAATTGGCGACATAAAACTCAGAAAAAAATATGCACAACGGAGTTTGACTCTTAGCCAAGAGATAAAAAATCCGATGTTTGAGGCATGGGCGCACATCGCGATTGGATACGCAAATTGGGCTGTTAATAGTGATACCACACTGATATATTTCGAAAAAGCAATGAAAATGAACCAAAAGACTAAGAACAAATATATGACTGGGATTCTATATACAGATATCGGCATTATTCATACTGGTAGGGAGAACTATGAATTGGCTTTGGATTATCTCGGAAAAAGTGCTGAAATTCTTAAAGAACTTGGGAGTCCATCTTATATTGCGACCTTGAGTCAAGTCGGTGATATTCATCAAGCGAAAGGTGATCTAGATAAAGCTTTGGTTCTTTATCAGAAAACTTTAGAAGAATATGAGTCCTCTGGTAATGTTGTACGTGTACTTAGTATTCTATCTGGGATAGGCAAGATTCACTTTATGAGGGGGGATTTAAAGCTTGCCACAGAAAGCTTCAAGCAAAGTCTAAACAAAGCAAAAGAAGTAAATTATAAGAGCTATATTGCATCGTCATTGGAATGGTTGGCATACATTCATATTTATCAAGGGGAACTAGATAAAGCATTGGTGAAGAAAAATCAGAGCTTGAGACTATTTAAAGAATTAAAGGATTACCAGGGGATTGCATTTAGTTATCGAAGATTTGGAGACCTATTTAGACTTCAGGGAGAATATTCACAAGCAATTCAATATTACGAAGATGGCATACGACTTCATACTAAGACCATCAAGGGAGATGAAAAGGAGGTTGCAGGTATAGTTTCTTCAGTACTCGTACAATTAGCTCTAATCGCGGAAGATCTAGACGAGATAAATAAAGCAGAAGAATATTTGCAGAAATTACAAGATTTACAAAGTAAGTATTCTTATGTGAAACTCCGTACACGGTTTGTTGAGGCGTTGGTCCTTAAGATGAGTAAAAGGGGGACAAAGAAATTGCAAGCGATTGAGCGATTTCAGAGTATAATAAACGAACCCATTCTTGAGTTTCAGATAACTTTATACGCCACAATTTTTCTCTGTGAACTTCTTATTCTAGAACTTAAGATATCAGATTCCCCAGAAGAGCTTTTCTCAGAGATTGCTGACCTTTCCGACAGATTCTATGAAAATGCACATACTCAAAAGTCCCCATTCTTTGTTGTAATCGCCCTTATCTTGAAGGCAAAGATTTCTTTAGTTAAAGGTAAGATTGAAGAAGCCAATAGCCTTCTTACCAGAGCTGAAGAAATAGCTGATCAAAAGAAGTTTCTCTCTCTATCTAAGAATATTATAACAGAACAAGAAGTTATCCGATCAGAACTGGATAAGTGGTATGACTTGACTCGGCGGGATGCGCCATTGAAAGAGCGAATCGAACAGGCCCAAGTATTGAATTATCTCCAAGAAGCGAAAAAACTCCAAAAGGCTTGGGAAAATCTAAAAATCGATTCTAGCTAAGAAACTTCGAACTTACAAAGAAAATTATCCTTGTCGTAAGAATTAAAAATTAGATTTAAATGAATAAAAAATTAAGGGATAAACATGAAAGCGGCTGTTTTTGAAAAAGTAAAAACCCCGATGAAAATTGATGAAAATTATCCTACTCCTGATATTTCTGGCAAATCAGGCCAAGTAATATTGAATATTGAAGCGTGTGGTGTATGTCACACAGATTTGGGATTTTTAGACCACGGTGTCCCGACAGGGAAAGCTCCACCATTAATCTTAGGACATGAAATGTCTGGAAAAGTCGCAGAAATGAGTGATGATGTTACTTCATTCAAAAAAGGCGACCATGTTCTTGTTCCTGCTGTGATTTCCTGTGGGAACTGTTATTATTGCAGAATTGGACGTGAAAATATTTGTTCAAATCAGACGTTCTTTGGTAGTAATGTTGATGGAGGATTTGCAGAGCAGATAATGGTTCCCGCCAAAGATATCTTTCATCTTCCTTCTGAAATTCCTTTAGAAGAAGGGTGCATCATTTCCGATGCAGTTTCAACTCCATATCATGCAGTCAAAAATCGTGGACAAGTACGACCAGGAGATTGGGCTGTTGTGATTGGCTGCGGAGGTATAGGGTTAAATGTTGTCCAAAACATTAAAGCAGCTGGCGGATTACCCATTGCCCTTGATATCATTCCCAAGAAGCTAGAGGTCGCGAAACAGCTTGGAGCTGTCGAAACAATTTTAACTAAAGACTTAGATAAGAAAGCCATTGTCGGTATGATAAGGAAGATCACTGGAGGCGGAGCCGATGTTGCTTTTGAAGCAATTGGACACCCTGCTACTTTTACTCAAGCTTTTGATAGTCTTAGAAAAGGAGGAAGATTGGTCGCAGTTGGATATTCTCCGAAACGCTGGGACGGTTTTAATGTTGGGCGGGTCATGTTTTACGAAATGGAATTAGTGGGAAGCTTAGGCTGTAGGACTGTTGATTATCCACGAATTATCGAGTTAGTTAAAAATAAAACATTGGTTGTCAAACCATTAGTAACGGGGAAATATCCTCTTTCTGAAATCAATGATGCGTTTGATATAATGCGAAGGGGAGAAGGAATTCGCACAGTTATTTTGTGCCAAAAATAGGAATTGAATTAGAATGAAGGTAGGTATTGTAGGTATAGGACACAGTAGATTCGGTCGCCGAGACGATGTAACTGTTCAAGAGCTGGCGTTCGAACCCTTTGTGGAGGCATTAAATGATGCTGGGATCGCTCGTAAGGATATCGGGGCCACAATCATCGGAGCAAGTCCTGTATATATGACACAACGAAGTATTGCTGGACCAATCACAGAATATCTTGGGTTGAACCCACAACCAGTTTGGCTCACTGAGGCAGCTTGTAGCAGTTCCGCAGTAGCTTTACGAACCGCGTATGCTTTAATATCCGCAGGTATGCATGAAATCGTCTTGGTGTTGGGTGTTCAGAAGATGTTAGAAAATCCTACATCAGAAGTCCTGAAGATTATGGGACGGAGTGGAGATGTACAGTGGGAAGCTCCCTACGGAACAACTTTTGCAAATTATTACGCCATGTATGCAAACTCTCACATGGCAAAGTATGGCACAACCTCAGAACAGATGGCAGCTGTCGCTGTGAAAAACCACTATTATGGAGCAATGAACCCTTTGGCAATGTTTCAAAAGGAAATTACAATTGAGAGAGCCTTAGAATCAAGAATTATTGCCTCTCCGTTACGTCTTTTTGATTGCTGTGCAAATGCGGATGGTTCTGCTGCACTTATCGTGACAAATGAAGAAAAAGCAAAACAGCTCTCTGACACACCAATTTGGATCTCTGGTCTTGGTGCCGCAACTGCCCCCTTTTCATTGTTAACGCGTCCAGAACTAGCTACCTTATCTAGTGCAGTGGAAGCCTCAAATATTGCATATAATCAAGCTAAAATTCAAGCTAGCGATATAGATGTTGCAGAAGTTCATGATTGTTTCACAATTGCGGAAATCATGGCTTATGAAGATTTAGGGTTTATAGAAAGAGGAAAAGGAGGAGAATTTGTTGAGGAAGCTTATGTAGGTGGAAAAGTTCCTATAAATGTCGATGGTGGGTTGAAAGCAAAAGGGCATCCAGTTGGAGCGACTGGGTGCTCACAGGTAGTTGGAGTTGTCAAACAACTTCGTGGAGAAGCAGGAAAGAGTCAGGTAGATGGTGCAGAGATTGGATTGACACATAATATTGGTGGGCACGGACAATACTGTGTGGTCCATATTTTCTCACGGTGAGGTGCAGAATGATGAAACAATTCGGGTATAAGGACTATATTTCTCAATCAAAGATTGGTGCGCGCTTTTTAGAAGCTTTAAGAGAAGGAAAGTTAGAAGGTACCAAATGTACGAAATGTTCAACTCTTTATTATCCTCCTAGGGCCAATTGCAAAGAATGCCTTACTGATGAATTTATTGAACCTGCGGAGTTCTCTGGAGAAGGAACAATTTTATCATTTTCTGAAGTTCATGTACCTCCAGCTGGTTTTGAACGTTTTGCTCCGTATACAGTTGCTGTGGTTGACTTAAAAGAAGGTGGGAGAGCAGTAACATGGGTTGAAGACATCACTAAACCACTTGAGATTGGTGAGAATGTATTGGTGAAACCAGAGGTCATTGAGGGAGACAGGGTGATTTATCGTGTTCTAAGAGGGTATGAAATAACGGCAGATGATCAAGAAATTGTAGCGACAAAAGTGGTTGGAGTAAAATCGAAAAGACTGCTGGATAAAGTTGCAATTGTTACAGGAGCAGGAAAAGGAATAGGCAGAGAAATTTCTTTAGAATACGCAAGAGAGGGAGCCAAGGTAGTAGTTGCAGCGAGGACACAATCAGACATTGATTCAATCGCGAAAGAAATTAACGAATTAGGAAGTGATGCCCTTGCAATTTCTTGTGATGTTTCAAAAAGCGAAGATGTACAACGTTTGATTGAAGAGGCATTAAACAGATTCCAAAGAATCGATATCCTTGTCAATAATGCTGGCATCTCACGAAGTGCTTTAATTTCTAAAATGTCAGATGACCTCTGGAATTCTGTAATTAACATCAATTTAACAGGTACATTCAACTGTGTTCGGGCAATTTCATCTCATTTTATGGAGAAAAGACCTCTTGGTGGAAAAATCATCAATTTTACTTCAACAGCTGCAAAATATGGTAATGTGGGCCAAGCTGCATACGCTGCATCCAAATGGGGAATTATTGCGTTTTCAAAGACTGCAGCACGAGAATTAGCTCGTTACAAAGTTAATGTAAATTGCATCATGCCTGGATACATTGAAACTGCAATGACTGCGGATACTCCCTCTGTTTATAAGGAACAAACAATTGCTCAAATCCCACAATTGCGCATCGGATATCCAGACGATGTCGCCAAGGTTGCAGTGTTCCTTGCATCTGAGGATTCTGATTACATGACTGGTAGTATTGTTCAGGTTGATGGTGGCTTACGAATGTGAAATTCTTCCTCTCCTCTACATAAAAAGTCACCAGTAATATTTATACCTGATTATTGTTCTGGTGAACCCTTTAATAAGAAAAAAGCCTTCATCCCCGCATCATAAGAATTGGGCACTGTTCTGGATCATTCAAATCTAAACACGGCTTTTGCATGCCTTCATAAAACTTCTGACCTAGTTCTTTACACATTTGGTTTTCATCATCAAAGTGTGGGCAAACCATGACATCATCTCCGAAATTTATCGTTTTTTTATATAATAAGGTAACAATAGACACTTCTTATCTTCATATTTATTAACCATTGCTAATGTTTGGTAATGTACTGAGAAACTGATAAAAAAAATGCTGAATTATCAAGTGAAAGGTGTTTTTACTTGTGTAAGTGGTGCCTTAAGCATGGTGCTGGTGGGAAATGGTATTTGAATTCACTGAATTATTTAAATGAGACGTCTAAGGATTATAACGATTCTCGTGAATATCTAGAAGTTCTTTGGGGGAATCTTGAAAGAATATATTTAGGAAAAACATTCGGAATGTCCATAAATAAAGTAATTTCGTATCGTCTTAAGATCCCAATAATTGGACGGATTATTAAACGGATGGTCAATAGTAAAATAGAAAAAGAAAAGAATCCTAATCCTCAAATAGCTGAAGGGCATTTTGGTCAAGTTATTCCCTTAGAAGAAGCCAAAATAATTGTCTCCGACTTAGCAGACATTAATACTAAAGTCCTCTGTCCTTGTCGATATATGCATCGTGGGATTAAAGTTGATAGCTGTTTGGGGTTCAGTGCTCTTGCAGAAGTCTTTCCCAAGCTTCCTCGCTTGATTCCTGAAAATGGGATAGAAATTCTAGATGCTGATAAAGCTGAATCATTCTTAGATAAGATGAATCAGGAAGGGAAGGTTCATGTGATCTGGTGGGGTCCAATTCCATATATTGCTGCATTATGTTCCTGTGAATATCCCCAATGTATGGGTTTAAGAACACGTATGGACTTTGGCATCAATACTGTATACAAAGGGGAGTACATTGCTATCGTAGATCCGAATAAATGCATAGGTTGCGGTAAATGTGTTGTACGGTGCCAATTTGGAGCTATGAGTTTTAGTTCCTCAATTAATCGGCCTATAATTGATGCAAAAAGGTGTTTTGGGTGTGGGCTGTGTAAAGAGAAATGTGAGGAACAAGCAATAAGGCTAATAGATAGGGATGAAATTCCAATTACCAGAGGGGTATATTAATGGGGAAAATAAAGATAGATATTGACTACTCGAAATGTCTTACCCCCGAAAATTGTAGAATGTGTATCAATGTATGTCAACCAGTGGTTCTAACGCTTACTTTCACCGATAAAGATTTTTACGATCCAAAAGACTGGAAAATTGTACCTATATTCCCTTCATTATGCATAAACTGTAACTTATGCGTTGATACCTGCCCTGAAAAAGCTATAACCATTTTTCTAAAGTAACTATTTTTTAAGATCCCAAAAGTTTGTTTGGACTTCCCTAATGAATTCTTCACTTGAATTGGTTTTTCTTCAATTCATCTTACATCCCGTTTCAATTAACTGAAAGGGGAACATTAACTCATCAATTCTTCCCGTAAGATTTTAGCTAATATCTTCATTCCTTCAATGATTTTTTCTTCAGACATATTTGAGAAATTTAGTCGAATTGAGTTTTCATGACCCCCATTAGGATAGAAACATCCCCCAGGGACAAATGCGACCTTTTGTTCTTGAGCTTTTACAAGTAAATCTCGACCACTAATGTGTTCTGGAAGTTCAATCCAGGTGAACAAGCCTCCCTCTGGAATCGAGCATTTAGCTTCTGATGGGAAATCATTATTGATTATTTCAACCATTAGGTTGAGTCGTCGTTTGTACACTTGTTTAATCTTAGCAATATTGGCATCAATGTCATATTCACTTAAGTACAATGCAACCTCTCTTTGAGCCATGGTATTGCATTGTAGGTCTGCTACTTCCTTTAACATGGTATATTTATTCAATAATTCTTTTTCAGCACATATCCAACCGATCCTAAAACCTGGGCACAGAATTTTTGAAAAAGTTCCTAAAAAGATTACGCTACCTTCTATATCAAATGCTTTGATTGGAGGTATCGCCTCGCCACTAAACCTTACCTCTCCGTAAGGATTGTCTTCTATAACAGGTAAATTGAAATCGTTAGCTACTTCCAAAAACTCTATGCGTCTGGATCTCGACCAGCTGACCCCTGTAGGATTTTGAAAATCAGGTGTTACATAAATCAATTTGGCATTAGGATTGATCTTTAATGCCTTTTCTAGTTTTCTAATTTGCATACCATTGTTATCAATTGGGATATCTACAAATTGTGCTTGATAAGACCTGAATGCGCCAATAGCTCCTAAGTAACAAGGTTTTTCGCAGATAACTACATCCCCAGGGTTTAAAAAAAGCTTCCCACTGAATTCTATTCCTTGCTGGGATCCATTTATGATCAGAATATTTTTTGCGGATGTTTCAACCCCTATTTTTTTCATACGTTCTGCAATTTTTTCTCTAAGAGGAAGATAACCATCTGTAGGAACATATTGTAAAGCATTCCTGCCATCTTTTTCCAATATTTTTCTTGTTATTCCTTTTAATTCTTCTAGAGGAAACAACTCCGGTGCTGGTAATCCTCCTGCGAATGAGATTATATCTGGTTTGCCGATGAACTTAATAATTTCTCTTGTTTCTAAACCTTTTACTTGTTTCATGCGATCTGCATATTTTAATTCCATTCTGTGAGCACCATCTAAAGAATGTAATGTAGTAAAGTGTCAATTTAATTCATTATTGATCTATAATTGTCTGGTTGATATGTCTTTTTCGATTGAGATCATGTAATTAGTTCTAAAAAACTCATTAATGATTAAGGTAATTTGCTCTTATCGTAGTCTTATAGGATAAAAATAGGCTATCCGTAAAAAATGGTTTATATTAGGCTTATATGGAAAAAAATTCAATAAATGGTGGTTCTTATGGCTTTTATGTTTGATGAAGAGCAAGAAATGTTCAGAGAAAGTGTTAGAGAGTTTGCTGAAAGGAAAATTGTACCTCTTGGTCTCACGATGGAAGAAACCAAAGAGATTCCACAGGAAATTAAGAAGGGAATGGCTGAACTTGGCCTTCTTGCATGCACCGCATCTCCAGAGTATGGAGGATCGGGATTGAATGCTGTGAGTGCAGGAGTCATTGCTGAAGAATTAGGACGAGCAGATCCAACAGGATCAATCCCAGTGTTTTATCTCGTTCAGGCAGCTTGGGGTTTTTTATTCAACAAATATGGTACTGAAGAAGCAAAAAAAGAAATATTTCCTAAAGTTGTAAGTGGGGATTGGTTTCTTGGAATAGCAACCACGGAGGCTGATGCAGGCTCCGATGTCGTTGGTACAACGATGACAATAAAAAAAGGATCTGATGGATTCATTGTCAACGGGGAAAAGATGTATATAAGTGGGGTGCGGGAAGCAGCAACTGGTGGTGGAGGCCATGTTACGATAGCGCACCAGACGCCAGAGCGAGGCAGCAGAGGCATGACAGTTTTCTATTTCCCCTTAACCGCTGAGGGGGTCACACCTACCTATATTTCCGACTTAGGTAGAGAGGGAATATCCTGTGGTGGCTTTACAGCCGATAATGTTGAAATTCCCAGTCATTATATCATTGGAGAAGAGAATAGAGGTTTTAACATTATTCATGAAGGATATGAATTTGCTAGAGCATTAATCGCAGTAATATGCGCATCCTCTGGATTGAAATCTCTAGAGAATGGTATGAACTATATAAGGGAAAGAAAAACCTTTGGAATTGCTATTGGGAAGTATGAAGAAATTAATTTTAGATTAGCTGAACACTATACAAGACTATGTGCTTTGAGAGATATGGGGTACAAAGCATTATGGTTGATCGATAGAGAACAGGAAGGAAAAGCAGGGAGATTTGAAGTAAGCAAAGCTGTTGCTATGGCTAAAATGTTTGCCTCTGATTGGGCTTGTGATGCAATAAACGACGTCATGCAGTGGCAAGGAGCATTTGGTTATTCAAGAGAGTGTGTTGATCAGGCTGCATGGAGAGCTGTAAGATCATTTGCTCTTGCAGAAGGATCTAAAGAAATAATGAAGATGATTGTTGCTAGAGAGCTACTTGGAAAAGACTTCATTGCTTACAAATGAAGGAAACTTTTTCTTTCTCTTCTATATTTTGATAGCTCAAGAAAAACACAATGTGATGATTGTGAAATTCATAGTATGTGTAAAGCAAGTTCCCGACACTACAGAAGTTAAGGTCGATCCGAAAACCAATACACTAATCAGAGAAGGAGTTCCTTGTATATTAAATCCTTTTGATCAATTCGCGCTTGAAGAGGCGGTCAAATTGAAGAAGGAGGGAGATGAAATTATCGTTATTTCAATGGGCCCACCTCAAGCTAAGAAAGAGCTAATGAAATGTCTCGCTCTTGGTGCCGATGAAGCTATTTTGCTAAGTGATAGAGCTCTTGCAGGAGCAGATACATGGGCAACATCTTATACCCTTGCTCAAGCTATCAGAAAGATAGGGGATTTTGACATAATTTTTTGTGGATATCAAGCTATTGATGGTGATACTGCTCAAGTCGGTCCTGAGCTCGCAGCTCAACTTGGTATCCCTCAGATCACCTATATAGAAAGTGTTGACGAGCTTAGTAAAAGAAAATTAATAGCAAAATCTCAAACAGATGAAGGCTATAAAATTGTGGAAGTTCGCCTTCCAGTCTTATTAACAGGGATAACACCATCTGGCTTTATCCCTAGAAGTCCTCCTTTACCTAATATAATAAAAGCAAAGCAAAAACCTTTCACTACATGGACTGCAGATGACCTTGGTGGTGAAAAAGATAAGTACGGGTTATCTGGTTCGTTAACACAAGTTATAAGGGTTTATGCTCCTCCTGCGCGTGAGAAAGGTGTCCTGATCACTGATGAACCTAGCATAGCAGTTGAGAAATTAATGGATATGTTAACCAAAGATAAGGTGATCTAATGATAACAGTAAAGGAAGAGCTCTGCAACCACTGTGGAAGTTGTGTTAAAGCCTGCCCTTTTGGTGCTATTAAGATCATAAATCAAATTGCTGTGATTGGAGAAGAATGTACGCTTTGCGGTGCTTGCGTTCAAGTATGTAAAGCTTGTGCTATAGAAATTGAGAGAAAAGAGAAAAATATCGATTTCTCTCGTTACAAAGATATCTGGGTATTTGTTGAGCTTAAAGATGGTAAGGTAAGAAATGTAACGTACGAATTACTTGGAAAAGCACGACAACTCGCGGATGAATTAGGAGAAAAAGTATGTGCAATTATTCTTGGAAAGGATGTTAAAGGCCTTTGTACAGATCTCTCCCTTTATGGTGCAGATAAAATATTTGTAGTAGAAGATGATAATCTTGAGGAGTATTATACAGATCTTTTCACATCAGTGCTTGTTGGATTAATAATGAAACATGAACCCAATATTGTAATCTATCCTGCTACTAAGATTGGAAGAGATCTGGCACCAAGAGTTGCTGCTACATTAGAAGTGGGGCTTACTGCAGATTGTACTGATTTATCAATCCAAGATGGTAGATTATTGCAAACAAGGCCTGCATTCGGAGGGAATATAATGGCTGACATAATTTCAGTTACTAGACCACAAATGTCAACAGTTAGACCTAACGTGATGAAAAAAGGTGTCTCCAACGAGAATAGAGCTGCTGAAATCATAGAAACTCCCGTAAAGGTGGATATGAAGGGAGTTAGAACACTAATAAAAGAAACAATTAGCATGAAAACCTCTGATGCCATACCTCTGGATGAAGCAGAAATTATAGTTTCAGGTGGGCGGGGAGTTGGCAGTAAAGAGAATTTCAAGATCATTGAGGGTTTAGCTGACGTACTTAATGCTGCAGTTGGAGCAAGTAGATCTGCAGTCGATTTAGGTTGGAAACCTAAATCATTTCAGGTTGGTCAAAGTGGTACAACTGTTTCTCCCAAAATTTATATTGCTTGTGGAATATCTGGCAAGATTCAGCATCTAGTTGGTATGTCTGGATCAGATGTAATTATTGCCATAAATAAAGACTCTGAGGCTCCTATATTCAATGTGGCTGACTATGGAATTGTTGGTGATTTGAATAAAGTTATACCAGCACTTACAGAGGCATTAAGAAACGAATTTGCGTCTCGTTAAGCTTTTTTTCAATAAATCTTTATTTTATCGAGAATATGAAATTAAGGTGAATTTATATGGATTTTGAGTTATCTGATGAACATGAAATGTTAAGATCGTCAGTTAGAGAATTTATCGATCGTGAAATAATACCAAAGATAAAAGAATATGACAGAAACGAGGAATTTCTCCCCCCACTCGATATCATGGGAAAAATGGGGTTATTAGGGATATGTTTTCCGGAAAAATATGGAGGAGCAGGAATGGACTACCTCGCGCTAGCTCTTGCATGTGAAGAGCTAGAAAGAGGTGATATATCCCTCCGAACAGTCCTCTCAGTACATGTTGCTTTGACTTCATGCACTATTTATCAATGGGGAAATGATGAACAGAAAGAAAAGTATTTGATTCCTCAAAATAATGGGAAAAAGATTGGAACAACAGCAATGACTGAACCATCATGTGGGTCGGATGTCGCAAATATATCAACACGAGCGGAGATCCAAGTTTTTTGTCCAGAGATAATAT
>JBHLPG010000337.1:0-4285 GCA_048939725.1 Promethearchaeota archaeon
GTTGTATTCCCTTACGCTCCGCAGCGGTTGCTGGTACTTGTATTAGGCCATCTAACACTTTATATGTTGTGCTTGGAGGAGGTGGTATGCCTTTTTCAACCCATGCGCTCATGTCGCGCAGTGCTTGTTGCAATATACCTCCAAAGTTGATGACTCGTGTGGTTATGACTGGCGGAGTGTCAAACTGCGTGACCACAGGCGGAGTATGCAGTGCACGATCAATGAACCACAGCCGGTAGTTGTCTTCGAACTGTTCTCCTAGTGCAGCCTTCACTTTCGAACGATACCAATCTGCCTGCCAGGCATAGGCGATTTCGTCCATAATACACTCTACTACAATCATCTTTCCTTTATACTTGCCAGTTTGGACTGAACCAGCGCCTCCGAATGCATAGCGGGGACCTACAAGCTCAGCTCGTTGTGGATACAGAGGTTTTCCATCAGCGTCTCGAAAGGAGTCATAAACGTAATATTCAGGTGGTGGAATCTGATGGCGATGATAGGTTTGGATAGCGAGATAGTTAGAGTTATCAATTAACACCTTATCGCCCACCTTGACCTTCGCTAGATCTTGATAATATTTCTCTCCATAGGCAAGCATTATCATGTCATCAAACGCTCCAATAATGTAAGCTACACAACCCTCTGCCTCGCCGCTTTTCAAGAAGATTGTGGCTCCCTGGAGGTCCCCCTCTGGCACACTTTCGAATTTAAAGCCTGCTGGAACTATTATGTTACCTGCTTGGCCAGCTGAAATCGACAATGAGCCACCCATTTTCCTAATGTCATCAGGCATAATTAACTTGCTTATAGTTGTTTCATGTTTGATCCGAGCGTCTAAGAGTGATTGAGGTGGATTTACACCAAGGTAGCCCTGTTTATTCCAAAAATCTTCAAAGTATGTGGGATCCCATTCGATTGTTTGATCAAGGAGGGTTGTTAAGACCCCTGTGTAACCGAATGCTATCCTCTGATAATTAAACCAAGCTTGTGGTGGAAATCCCATCTGAGTCACTTCAGTAAGTGCTTCTCGTTCCTCTTCACTGAGGCCAGCATACATGTTACCGCTTCCACCAGGTTCTATCGCGTCAACGATGGTAGGCATCTTATCTTTCAATACACGCATCGCATGAGCCTGAATTGTAAAATTATTGAGCATACTCATTGGTGTTCCATGAATAAATGGCACCACTCCGTCCCAGATACCATCTGTGTTTTCTATACAGCTGATGGTCTTATATGCTCCTCCGCTGCCACCCCACGCATATCCATAAGGGCGGTGGGGGCCATACATTTCAGCAGCCAAAACACGTGAATACTTTGCTACAGCCGCACTGGTTCGGTAACCGACAATGGTGGGATCATCCCCTGGGAACATATCCATCCTCCCTAGGTTTGATTCAACAAAATAAGCACCACTCTCGAAGACAAAGTTTAACGAGTAGCTAGGATTAGGGTAATCTGGAGCCTGTGCAAGATTTTCATTTCCAGAAATTGGCATGATATACTGGAAGAATCGGTTTTCATATTGCTCCTTTGGGGGAAAGTAGAACGAAAATCGAGCTTGGGTGCCCTTAAAACCACCATGGACATATCGATGGCGTACGGGCTCGTTTCGCCACTCATCAATATCCACATATGGCTCTGTGAAAAGCGGATCGCTTGATTCAGGAGACTCACTTATTTTCAATGTATCACACCTTTTTTTTTGAAGTTTAGAAGTGAGGATCGTTTTTTATATAAAAATCTTTAGCTTGGACATTGCAAATGTAAAAAAAAGATATTCAACAACGAGATAATTCAAAAACTAAATTATAATTGGATGAAGAACGGGATTGACTCATTCTACTTTAAGAATATTTTTCAGTAATATGATTCCAAGATTCATAACTGATTTATCTTAATTTAAGAGTTCAATAGATCCAAATTTGAGCACAATCTCTCCAGATTCATTTTTAGTCTCAAAACCAATTATTTTGCTCTTTTCTTTATCTTCTAACAACCAACCTTCTGTAGTTAGAGTGTTATTCATAAAAACAGGTCTTGAAAATCTTGCTTTTACTCGTTTGACCTTCGTGGGGTCACCACTAGCAAGACCATCTACAATTGCTTGGACAGCAAAAGCCAGTGTACATAAACCATGAAGGATGATATCGGGTAATCCAACTGTTAATGCAATATCTTTATCTAAATGAATAGGATTGTTATCTCCCGAGGCAGCTGCATAACGCGCCGACTGATCAGAAGTGACTTTCATCTGTTTAGTGATAATTATCTGTTTTTCAATTATTTTTTCTTTTACTTTCGGTTTTATTGGTCTTGATCTCTTTCTCGGTTTTTTGAAAAATATTCCAGCTCGCATTTCAAAAATGAGTTCATCTTCGGTACTTCCACTAGTTTTTGCCCACAAGATGTCCCCTGATTCTTTAATATCGATAGATTCTAGTTCAAGCTTAGTTTTAATTTCATCCCAAGGTCTTAATGGGCGAAAGTACAAGATTTCTTGTTCACCATGAATCATTTGAGTAACATCAAAATTAAGAGTGTCATCTGTCACCATTTCTTTCAGTGGGGCAATTGCCATGGTAACTGGGAATAACACTGGGATTAATAATTTGTTTTCATCTAATTCATAGTAAAGTGGATTTGTTTCATTTGTAGCTTTAGCATATGCAATTGTTTTCTCTGGGTCAACGATTTCTGTTGTCCCCGTGTAAATCCTACCAATAATACTTGGATCGAGACCACTTTCCATTAGTTCCACAAACCTCGAAATTAATGAATCCACAAATGAAAAATCAATTAAACTGTATTTACTCTTTTTCTATTAGATTCACCTATTATAGACTCGTGAGGGTAGAGTCTTATCGCGAATCCATTTATGAGCTCGAAATACTTCTTTTCCATATTTTTCGGCCAAGTTATCAAGAAATACTGTCAACTCATCTAAATCCATTTGTTCTAATAATTCAAAAGGTCCCCATGGGTTAAGATAATAAAATTTCATTCCTATATCAATATCATATGCAGTACCAATGCCTTCTTCTAGAACTTTGGCTGCTTCATTGATCTGCACGCGTATTAAGTCTTTCGGATCAAAGTTTGCTGGATCTGACAAATCGATCAACGGTCTTCTACCGCCTGAACGCCACTTATAAATTCCTTCACCAGTCTTTCTCCCAAGCTTATTTTCATTCACTAACTTTGATATTGTATGTGTGGGGGAATAATCTGGTGTAAGATGTTTTGCAAAATATTGAGAGCTATCATGTACAACATCTAGTCCAGCATAATCAAGAAGCTCATAAGGTCCCATTACCATATTCATATTTAAACATGCAGCATCAAATTTTGATGGGGGATACTCCCCTCTATCAAGGAATAGTTGAATTAAAAGCGTTGATGGAGCCATGATGCGATTACATATGAAACCAGGACTATCTTTGGCAATGATGAATTTTCTCCCAGTTCTTTGGGCAAAATCGGTAGCGAACTTAAGTGTACTTTCAGCTGTTTTCTCTCCTCTAACTATTTCAATCACTTTGCCAAGAACTGGAGGAATAGAAAAATGCAATCCAATAATTTTCTCTGGTCGTTGAGTGGCATTGGCAATTTCACTTATGCTCATTGTTGAAGTATTTGATGCCAAAATAGCATGTTCAGGAGTAAATATATCTAATTTTCTAAAGATCTCTTTTTTAAGTTCTAGTTTCTCTGGTACTGCTTCAATACAAAGATCGGCATTTTTAACAGCTTCTTTCAGATTAGAAGTTGTTTTAAGATTGTTAATTATTTTTTCATATCGTTTTTCAGTTAGTTGGGCTTTTTCGACAATTTTTTTTAGAGACCAATCTATCAACGCTCTTCCTTTCGCAAGAATATCCTCATTTATATCAACAAGGGAAACAAAGTAATCAGAGAGAAGAGCTACTTCGGCAATACCATGGCCCATATGGCCTGCTCCTATAACTGAGATTTGTTTGGCTTCTTTATCTTTGATAACTGAATAAGTGTTCAATTTTATGAAATTCCTAATGAAAGGTCTCTTTATTTTTTACCTAAAATACTGTAAGTTTCTCACAAAAATCTAGTAGCAAAGAATTAAAGAATTTGGGATGTTCATGGGATATTCCATGGTCGAAAGGATATGTTTCTACAATGCTATGTTCTGGTAGGTATTTTTCCAGCAAAGCGAATGTCTCTTGAGGGACAATAGAATCATGAGTTCCATAGATTAAATAAATTGGTATCTTTAGTCTTTTTAATTGTGTAAGGAGGTTATTTG
>JBHLPG010000338.1:0-4250 GCA_048939725.1 Promethearchaeota archaeon
AGATTATCGTTTTCTCGTTAGAAGACTTAATTAAAAGCTATATGGTGAAAAATTATGACTGAATCTATAACTCAGAATGTGAATCTTCCTAGTGAAGGTAGACCCAAACGTATGGCAATTATCGCCTCCAAAGGCACTCTTGATGCAGCCTATCCTCCTATGATTCTAGCATCAACGGCCGCGGCTATGGATATGGAAGTAGCAATTTTCTTCACTTTTTACGGTTTTGACCTAATCCACAAGAAACGAAGTAAAAAATTGAAAGTTAGCCCAATTGCCAACCCTGCAGCTCCAATGCCTGTCCCAAATATCATTGGAATGATTCCAGGAATGACTGGAATGGCTACTTGGATGATGAAGCGCTGGATGAAGAATGCTAATGTAGCTAAGTTTGAAGAATTGCGAGAAGCATGTATTGAAGGCGGAGTCAAAATGATTGCTTGTCAAATGACAATGGATGTCATGGGCATCAAAGAATCTGATATAATTGATGGTGTCGAGACTGGTGGTGCCGCAGCATTCTTAGAATTCGCCAAAGACGCTGACATCACCCTTTACATGTAATTTAATTCATTGAGAAGGTTAGGAAATGGGTAAATACATTATTGTGTGTAGTGAGGGTTCATTTGATAAGCTCCAGACTGCAGCCTTAGTTGCTTCTGGCGCGATCATGAATGATCATAGTGTTGTCATGTTTTTTATGCACGATGCTGTCTGGGCTATGCACAAAAGTAATCCTTCTATGAAGTTAAAAACTAACAGTGTGTATCCTGAAGTTACAGAAAAGGTTGAGAAGGTTAGAGCTGAAGGGAAATATGTCCTCTGGGATTCTATTCTAGAGGATCTAAAAGATATTGGTGATTTGGAAATCATCGTTTGTGCACAAATTGCTGAGATTTTGGGTTTATCGAAAGGTGATTTTCTTCCCCTTGTTGATCAGGTTGCAGGTGTTGCAACCTTTACTGAAGAAGCAGCTGATGCTGATCAAGTAATTTCATTTTAAAGAGGTAATAAAAATGAGTATTGAAGCAGATAAAATTATGGATGCTCGAAACGCCTTTTGCCCAGGCCCACTCATGGAGCTGATTAAATCTATTAAGAGAGGTGAAGTTGGCAAAGTCTATGAAGTCTGGAGTAAAGATGCAGGTTCGATAAAAGACATCCCTAAATGGGTAGCTAAAGCATCTCATGAGATGGTAGCTATTATTGAAGAGAATGGTTACACTCGTTTTCAGGTCAGAAAGGCGAGGTAATTTTCACTAAACCTTTTTTTAGGTGTTGAGATTATGAGTAAAGAAAAATCAAAAGTTGTGATTTTAGGGGGCGGCACTGGTGGAGTCATTGTCGCAAATGTTCTTGGTCGTAAAACTAAAAAACAAGCCGACATTACACTAGTTTCGAAACAAGATAATGTTTTTTATGAGGCAGATTTACCTTTCCGTATCTTTGATAAGAAATCTTTGAAAACTATGTACAAACCAGTCCGTAAGGTTGTCAATAAAAACGTAACTGTTCTTAAAGAAGAAGTTGTTGGTCTAGATGTCGATAAAAAGATCGTTTCGTTCAAGAGTGGATCTAGTATCCCTTATGATTATTTAGTTATTGCAACTGGGGCTTATTATGATTTTGATAGCGTACCTGGATTTAAAGAGGGTGCATATCATTATTACAATGAAGAAGTTATCCATAACCTTAGAGAGGCCTTGGATTCTTTCGTAGTAAATGGTAGAAATGGAAAAGGAGAAGGTGAGGAGAAGAATGTTGTTATTGGGATAGCTGATTTACCTTTCAAGTGTCCTGTTGCTCCACTTGAAGGAACTTTTATGATGGAGCATTTCTTAAGGCGTAAAAAGCTTAGAAAGACAACCAATATCCACTATCTTTCACCAATAGGTGGAGCCTTCTCTATTGAGAAAGCTAATGTCCACATTGAGAAAAAATTCAAAAAGAAGAATATTAATTTACATACGTTCTTTAATACCGATGCAATTCATCCTGACCGTAAGATCGTTGAATCTCTTGAAGGGGATGAGATAGGCTATGACCTCCTCATTATGGTTCCTCCACACGTTGGACAGCCTTTCTTGAAAGATGCTCCTATCGCTGATGAGAGTGGTTGGGTCAATGTGAACACTAAAACTCTTCAAAATGAAGACTATCCTCACATCTTTGCTATTGGTGATGCTGCTAATCTTCCAGTTTCAAAGGCAGGTTCTTCCGCTCACTATCAAGCGATGGCTGTAGCTCACAACCTAAGAGACGTTCTCAAAGGAAAAATGGATATTTCAGAAGTTAAAGAGAAGTACAATGGGCATGCGACATGTCTAGTGCTCACCTCATTGACTTCCGCGATGTTCTTCGATTTTAATTATAACCGTCCCCCATTTGGGCTTGGTTACATCTCTAATCGGTTATTCTATTATTTCAAGAAATACCAAAGATTTTTGTATTTCTATGGTTTCCTCTCGGGTCGAATGTAATAAGAGTGTGTTAGATCATAAGGTTAGATTCTTAATGTTGGATGAAAAAGACAAAGCAATAATTGACTTCTTTCAGAAACATCCTCGTGAATCTTTCACACAAGCAGCTAAAGCTCTGGGTATGGCTAAAGGTACAGTGAAGAGACGATATGACAATCTAATTGAAAAGAACCTGATATCCGAAGGTATTGGATTGAATCTCTCTGAATTAAAGTTTAGTCATGCCTTGTCCTTCATCGAAATTACGGATCCACAAACTGAGAAGGCGATCTTGGATTATTTTTATGATTGTCCTCTCGTCACAGCTATTTTTTCTCTCTCCGGTTTTGAGTACAATCTTGTAGTTTGTCTTGTAGCCGACGCACGAGAAAAAATTGCCACTTTTATTGACACATTCCCTCTAAGTCATCTTCCAGGAGTGAAACGGAGAAATAGCTTTTTTGTTAAAGAGTCTGAGGGTTTTTCAGATAAGCCATTTTGGCTTTTCTTTCCGAATGGCTCTAGTAAAAAGATATTCAAACAGCAAAAGTGTCAAGACAAATGTGGTGCTTGTGGGGTTATTGAACAGATTTCTGAACAAGTAGCAGAGAGTTAAACTTTCAGGAGCTTAATATACGAATACAGAAGCTCCAACTGATTCAGTAAGAAGTGTAACTGCTCCTGCTACTTCAACACCCTCAATAAACTCCCCATGATCGATTTGCCTCGCGTCTACGCATGGAACACAGGCGTAAACTTTTCCTCCAAACTCCATAAAAGTATCAATCAGTCCTTGTATTGGAGTAAAGGGAGGAAAGACCCAATCCTTACAAAAATCTTTTCTTACAACATTTACTGCTTCTACTTGTAAAAAAACAACAACTTCCGCATCTAGTGCTATTGCAGCATTCGCTACAGCCCAAGCGATACTCGCTCGTTCTAGATCATCTTGACCATGTGTCGATACTATAACAATTTTAGTCATATCATACCCTCGAATCAATCTCAAGTTAAAGATCTGTTTTGTTATTTTCTATTAGATCTTGATAATTCTCTTTTAATCTCTGCTGAATAACTGTCTTAGATATTCGTGAAATCCCTGGGATCTTGTTTATCGCATCTAAACTCCGCTCTAATCCTTCATCACCCAGACAACACAGTTCAACTAGTAAATCATGTTCTCCAATTAGTTTGTAGAGCTTCTTGACTCCTTCAGTACTACTGATTTTCTGGGTGATTTCGGAATAATCAACACCTGGTTCGACTTGAATCATAAGAATCAGGTCACGAGCAAAACCAAGCTTGTACAAACGGTTAAGGGGGACCATTTTCACCAAAATTCCCTTTTCTTTTAATCGTTTTAATCTCATTGAAACCGCTGCAGGGGTAAGTTCCACTCCATTTTCTTTAAGAGACTCAGAAATCTCTTTAAGAGACTTCTCTCCCTCGTGTTCTAATAAACAAATTATGTAGAAATCAGTTTCATCGATTATCCGAGTTCTATTTAATTCAAATAATCTTTTTATCTCTTCACGGGCAATCATTATAGTTCGTCCTTGGTAATTCAACTCTTTTGTGTTGATAACTCGCTAACGAGATATATTATATATTCTTAAATTAGTTTTGTCAACTTATATATATTCCTTAACTTAATTAATTTTAACTATTGTTATTCTAAATTTTTTTAAATGTATTATTAGATAAGTGTGGTTGAATTTTGTTTTGGTGAAATAGCTTTGATAGCCTTTCAGGATATATCAATCTTCTTTCATTAAACAATAAAACGTTAAT
>JBHLPG010000339.1:0-4246 GCA_048939725.1 Promethearchaeota archaeon
TTTTTCAGCACTATTAGGAAAGGATACCACAGCAACCCCAGCAAAAGTTCGAGGTTTGATAACTTCTTTAGTAAATATTGGCATTCTTGAACGTGAAAGAGTGAAAATGATTAGTTCTACTAAAGTTTCCTTCCATTCCATAAGTCCCTTAGGTCTTATTGCCTTATTATACGTTCTTATCGTGTATCTCATTAAAGATCCAATGCATGGGGTAGAGTGGGAAAGTTTGATGTTTGTCGGGTATATATCTGGTGATCGTGAGGAAAATCTTGTTCGATTCCTAAATAATTCAATCATTGAATGTGATAACACAACAGAGAGATTCTGGTCTTCTTTGAAAAGCGGAAAAGAACCAAGTAAAATAAAGATGAGTAAGTCACTGAACCTAGATATCACGAAAACATTTAGTGGCAAAGGGGGGACTGATACGTTCAAAATTTTAGAAGAACTCATGTGGGATTATCTGAATTTAAACACAGGACTTTCACAAAATGAGATCGCAAGTCATTTTGAAGGTTCTATAACAAGTAATCTTAAAAGGTTGGCCCCTTTCGCTCTGGAGGAAGAATTAAATAAAACAAAATATTATCGATTATCTTCCTTGGGAGTTTTAATTTTACCAGTTTTAGCCTTAATGATCAAAGAATTATCAATTGATCAGTCTATATTCCAACCAATCCTAACAAAAAGTGTAAATAAAGAGGATCATCCGTGGGTTGTATTGATACGTCAAGCTCGTCTCTTTTTTAAGAATTTGTACAGGATACCTTAGTTACAAACAAATATACCTACGATGTCTGAGACAAAAAAATACTCAAGTATTTTTTTCAATAAATTTAATTAATTAACGGGAAATTGATTAATGCTGTTGGTAAAGTTATTCTAAATAAACAGACAAAGATACCAAGGTTGTGAGACACAGTGATTGTGGTCTTAGACGATCAGGATTCACCATTTCAGCTCCCTCTTGTGGATTTTCATACCCATATAGGCAGAGTTAAGATCGAAACGACAAAAGGCGCCTCCCAAAGAGTAAATCGTCCTCAGGATATCATAAATCTCTATGAAAAATTGCAATATGAAATACATAGACGAATAACCCAAAATCAAGAAGACTATTATGTCACTCTACCTAAAGCAGAGGAACTTTCACAACCCTTACTCCCTGCTGTACAAAAATTATTAGAATTAAACAGTAAAAAAAGCCGAGGATGGATAGTAGATCATGTAGTTTGCTTTCCATTTAATGACATTTTTCATAAAAAGACATCTCCTAAATTTGTTAAGAGCAATCAATATATTCGGCATCAAACCCAAACATTTGATTTTTCTTTTCGGTTTGTTCCTTTTTGTCGGGTAGATGTAACAGATGAAGGCGCTGCTCAAGAAGTTAGGTCTTCAGTTAGTTTGGGAATGAGGGGATTAAAACTCCACCCTATGTCACAAGGCTGGATTGAGAATATTGTTTCTGCAAAATGTAAGAAAGTCTTACAAACTGCTGGAGAGATTTCGATACCCATTATCTTTGATGTTCCCAATAAAGGAGTAGCAGTAGATATTACTAAGATAGCTGAGGAATCACGGGAGGAAGTTGATTATCCAATCAATGTTGTATTAGGTCATTCTGCTTTTGATTATAACTCAGAAGAAATATTTGATTGTCTACAAAAAGAACAGATGTATGCTGAAACATCAGGAATGAGAGGAAAGGATGTTGAAATTTATTTCAACAATGTTGTAAAGGTTGATGGATGGGAAGAGAAATTACTTTTTGGAACAGACTCAAATTACTTTGGTGTCTTACAAGCAGCTGATTTCATAACTTTTCTATTATCACATAAATTTAAAGAACTGGTAGAAAGTAATAGTACGGAGATTAAACCTTTAACTGCTGCTGCAAAGATACTTGGTGGGAATGCTTTAATGATCATCCGGCCTTCCTGGTTTACTCATGAGGAAGATAAGCAACACTCAAGCTCTAAAGGGTATTCAACAGATTTATCGATTTTACAATCAAACCTCAAAAAAGTTTTAGGCAAAGAGAATACCACTGGTACGATTGATCTTGCTAAGCTAGAAAAGAAAGATTTTTCGGTTCAAATTCTATCTTTTGGGCAATTAAACCAAAAATTCTCCTTTATTCTTGAAACAAAGGACAATTATAAGAATATCACCCTTAATCCAATAACTAATTTAAATAAAATAAGCGATTTACCGATGCAATTATTAAATCCTAAGGAAATAGTTACTAAATCAAGACGCAAAAAACCACGTTTAAAGGATACAACCTTTCTTGAATTATTAAATGGGGGAAAAACGTGACTACTAAAGATTATTCACTTAAAACGAAACTGTACTTTACCCACGGAATCGAGATAGAGAATCACCTCGTTTCCCGCAAAACAGGCGAAGTTATTGTAGGTGATGAGCTTCTGAATGCGTGGGAGAAAATGTTTTTAGGTGCAGCAGAATTTCTAAAGAAATTAAAGAAAGATAAGCACGCTCCCAAAGAAATCCTGAAGAAAATTGAAAAAGTAGAAGTTAAAGAGGAGATTAAGAGAGAGAGACGATTAAAATTCGTTTTTGTCCACTATAAACTTGGAAAAAAGACTATCCGAGTTAATGTTTTTGGTCCAGACCCTAATATTGGTCAAATAACTTGGTTACTCGAGCTGGTAACCCCCCCTTGTGAATATTTAGAAGAGTTAGATTGGTGGATAGATACATTATATGCAGCAGGAATCCAAGGATTACCATCTGATGTAGCCCTACTTCCAATTGGATTAAATCCAACAGAAAAGAGAGTAAGAAGTGGATTGACATGTGGAGAGCATCATCATATTGGAATGCCAAAACAAATACGAATTCCTATCTATAATATGTTAAGAAATTACGTTCCTCACTTAATTGCTTTAAGCACAACGTCTCCATTTTTAGATAAGAAACCATCTGGTAAAGTAGTAATACGTAAAAGCAATGGAAAAGAACAAATTATTGGTAGATGTGTGCATTCTTTTCGTTTACTTAAAAATAGTGGTCAAATGGGACCAAATATACCTACTTATCTCCCACCATTAGATAGTAAGTCTACTAGAATGGATTTTGCTAAATCAGTTAAAAAAGCTCCCCCAGATGACCGAATGGTCGATTTATACCCATTTACGGATTATTCTACAATAGAAGTACGGTTTTTTGATGCTCAACCATGGCCAGAAATTCGATTAGCTATCGTCCTTTTAATTCAGGCACTGGCTCAAAAAACGAACAATTTAATCGAAAATAATGAAGAAATTCCAAAAGTTTCATCTCAAAGTCTATATGAAAACCGAAGAAAAGCTGTAAACTTTGGTTTACTAGCTCAATTTACAACTGATGATAGCTTAGCTGATAATTTCTCCAAATTCTATAATTATGACATCACAACTGGAAAAAAAGCATCAAAATTAATGTATTCAATGAAATCCTTGTTAGTTTATGTTCAGCACGAACTGGAGGGATTTGGATCCGAGCTAGTGAATTACCTGCTAATCCCTATTCTTGGTTCTGAGAATTATGATTCTCCCCTCACTGTAGCAGAGTATTTACTCTCTTTGTATCAAACATCAGGTGAAAGTATTTCATTCTTACCAAATTTATATTATAGCCAAGATAACAGTTACCCTTTGGTAGCTGATGGGGATTATACATTACTTCAACCTACCGAAATTGAAGATAGAACGGAAATTGAAGCTGCTGAATCAATCCTTCAACAGTCCTTACGTAAGGATTTAGCTAAGCGTAAAATTTCAGTCCCAAAAGCTATTAAGGAACCGCCGAAACCAAAAAAGAGGCCTACTAAGAGACCGCCGAAAAAACCAGTGAAAAAGAAAGTTGAGAAATCTGTTGTAACTCCTTCGATCAAGGTCAAAAAGCCACCAGTCTTAACTAAAACTACACCAAAAGTAACCAAAACAAGGAAACATGTTTCTAAACCAACCCCACCCTTTATGGAAAAACCAGTTGAAGTAATAGAAGAAGAAATAAAAATCTCAGCCTTTGAAGAAACTGAGGATCTCGAAGTTTTCTCACCAACAATCGAAGTTGAGGCAAAATACCAGAAAATTGAATCTAGAATAGCAAATGTTATGAGAACTCGACGTAAGGAAATTGAAGTTAAAAGACGAGAGTTTTTCATAGAACATCTAAGAAAAGAACGCGTGGCTTTTAAGCCAGCCCCTAAAAAAGCTTCTGCCATCTTTCCTGCTTT